>JBCDFY010000069.1:0-29320 GCA_039176995.1 Bacteroidota bacterium | reverse complement strand
CATTCCTCTAAATTCTTTTGTATGGATTGAACCGCTATTCAGAATTATTTCGCCAAAATCTATAGCTCTTGAATAGAGGTGCATTTTCATCTTTTTTCTTTTTTTTGGTTGGCTGGAACTCATTGCTATGCGCAATATTGCGTGTGGCAGCATCCCATCCACAGTATTATATATTTATTAAAACAGTTCGTATAGTTTTGTTTATCAGAGTTTTATGAACTCAGGTTTAAATATCACGCAACACACATTATGAAAAATAATATTTATGATCTTTATCCTCCGAAAGTTATCATAAAATATCCAATTTGTCAATACGACTTTAGTGCTCTCAATTTGCTTCTGATCTGCGAATGTAAATTGTGGTGTATAAATTGGGTGTAATTCAAAATGTCTTTTTTATCAATAAACTGGAATAAGATATGTCATTTTTTGTCGTACTTTCAGGGATAAAATAAATTTGAAGAGGAAAAATGACACATCTAGCTATGATAAAATGAAATGCACCCGATATCTTCTGCAAGCTCTTCCTCATCTCATTTTTCCTAACTTTGACAGAATGAGATATTTACTTTTCACGCTATCAGCTCTCCTTTTTCTTTCTTCCTGCCAAAAAGAAGCACCAAAATCGCCACCCAACATTCTCCTCATCATGACCGACGATCAAGGTTATGGCGATTTGAGTTGGCATGGAAACGATTCGATTAGTACACCAAATTTAGATCAATTGGCGCGCGAAAGTGTACAATTTGATCGCTTTTATGTAAGTCAGGTTTGTGCACCCACGCGAGCGAGTTTATTGACTGGACGTTATCATCCTCGAACGGGTGTGACGGGTGTGACGAGTCGTCGAGAAGTGATGCGCGCAGAAGAAACGACCCTTGCAGAAGTCCTGAAAGCGGCGAATTATCGAACGGGAATTTTTGGAAAATGGCACAACGGAGAGCAGTATCCCAACGATCCAATTGGGCAAGGATTTGACGAATTTTTGGGCTTTTGTGCTGGACATTGGAATAATTATTTTGGTACGCAATTGACTCATAATCAGGGAGTAATAGAAACAGAAGGTTATATTATTGATGTGCTCACCGATCAAGCAATTAACTTCATTGAATCCAATAAAAATCAGCCTTTCTTTTGCTATGTGCCTTACAACACACCGCACAGTCCGATGCAAGTGGCAGATCGCTACTTCGATAAATACAAATCGAAAGGGCTGAGCGATTTCAACGCAGCAGCTTACGGAATGTGCGAAAACATTGATGATAATGTCGGACGGATTTTGGAAGTATTGGAGGCTCAAAACTTAGCAGAAAACACCATCGTTATTTTTACAACGGACAATGGTCCAAATGGCAACCGCTTCAACGGAAATATGAAAGGTTGGAAAGGGCATTATGATGAAGGTGGTGTGCGCGTTCCTTTCTTCTTGCGCTATCCGAATGGTGATTTTTCAGTAGGCGATAAAGTTCCACAACTTGCGGCACATATTGATATTTTACCCACACTTTTGGAGTTGTGTGAACTACCGATTCCTGACAGTTTAGCATTGGATGGAAAAAGTCTAGTGCCGCTTTTGCAAGGAGAAACCAACGATTGGGAAGACCGAAATATCTATTCTTTCCGACATGGTGCACCTTTCACACCAAATCCAGGCGCAGTGCGTACACCGCAGTATCGCTGGGTGCTAGGAAGAGACAGCAGCGTTGCGCTTTATGATATGCAAAAAGATCCAGAGCAACGCAATGATATTGCTTTGCAAAACCCTGAAATTGTAGCAGATTTAGGTAGAGCGTATAAAGAAATGTTTACATCAGTTACAACAAACAATACCTTACCTCCAAAAATCCCAGTGGGCTACGACGCGGCTAAAAAAGTGCGACTACCTGCGATAGAAGCAACTCAAGTGGAGGGGGATTTGCGCTATAAAGAAGGTCATGCTTGGGCGAATGATTGGTTGATTAATTGGACAAATAAAGACGACCGAATCATTTGGGAAGTAGAAGTGGTAGAAAGCGGAAACTATCAAGTAGAGGTGGAATATGTCGTGGCGGAAGAAAATGTGGGTTCTGTTGTCGCAATTTCGGGCGGCGAGACCAGACTTACTACAACGGTAAGCGAAGCGTTCAATCCTAAACCGCTTCCAAGTCCAGATCGTATTCCACGCAAGGAAGTCTATGAAAAAGAGTGGGCGAAACTGCCGATAGGTGAACTTTGGCTAGAAAAAGGCGTACAGCGAATAGAATTGACTGCGATGAAAGTAGCCAATGAGGAGGTGATGGAGTTGAAGAGTTTGTATTTAACGAGGGCGTTTTGAGGAATCACTTTGTGATAAAGAACGATTAATGACTATCTTACGCAGAGCACGCAGAGCACGCAGAGCACGCAGAGCACGCAGAGCACGCAAAGGTTTAGCAAACAATGCTTTATTTCTATACTTTTGCTGACCTTTTGGAGAGCCCCCAACTTCTATTATCTTACTATCAAAGAGATTTTGGAAATCTCCACGTTCTAGTATAACTTTATACCTTCTTAACAAAAAATAATCATCATCCAACAGCGACTCTTTTTTCTTTTCCTTTTTCTTACACTGACTACCACTGTCGTCGCCCAAAACAACGAAGGCGACCGCTTGTATCAACAAGAAACAGTCACTGAGCGCGACTTCAAGCAAAGCGATTGGGAGCGCGCGGTGGGAGATATTGATTATTCAGGAGATTTGAAAAAAGATAAGCCCAAAAATAAGAAACCACAAGAGGAAAAAACGCCCAAAGAACGCGAAGGCTTTTCTTTTAATACAGGCTTTAGTAAAACTTTTGCCACGGTTTTGTTGGTGGTTATTGGTGCGGTGCTTTTGGTCGTACTGTTGCGATTGACACTGGGAATGAGTGGAAAGGCAAAAAATAAGAAAATTAATGCCATCCGAGAAGCGACTACTTTAGAAGAAATAGAAGAAGATTTGGAAACGCACGATCCAACGACTTTGATTGATCGAGCGATCCAAAATGGAGATTATCGCTTGGCATTGCGCTTGTATTACCTCAAAATCATCAGAGAACTATCCTTAGCAGAAATCATTGCTTGGAAAAAAGATAAAACGAATGGAGATTATCTTAGAGAGCTGAAAACAAGTCAGTTGCGTTCTCCTTTTAGCGCAGTCACTTTGGCTTTTGAGCGAATCTGGTACGGCAATCGCTTGATTGATCGCGAAGAATTTTTGCGCCTCCAACCTGAATTTGATCACCTCTTAAACGACATCCCAAAAAATGGAAAATAGGAAACCGATCATCATTATTGGTCTTGCACTGGTCGTTTTGACGCTGGTTTTTGCTGCTCTGATGCGCGGCAAGCAATGGAGTTGGCGGGAGACTTATGATGTAGAGAAAAAAGACCCTTACGGGGCGTATGTTTTAGCTCAATTGATGGAAAATTACTTCTCCAATCAGCAATTTGAAATCAGAAAAGATAGCATCGCTGAATGGTTGGATGAGGAAGATGGGAATTATTTTTTCTTGGGCAATAGTATGTTCATGACAGACGAAACCTCCGAATCTCTTCAAGATTTTGTTGCTCGCGGTAATCAGGCTTTCATTTTCAGTCGCTATTTGCCTTCCAATTTGTCGACTGATCTCTTCGAGACGGATTGCTTTTACGGCTACTACGATTACGACTATTACGAAGATGTTTATGAAGAGGAAGATCCGCTTTACCAGCAATATTGGAATGGCTTTTCTTACTACATGGATACCCTTGTCTCGATCAATTTTACGCATTCCAATTTGACGGAAGACACCGCTTTCGTTTTTCGACATCTTCAAAGAAAGAGCAAAGCAGAGCAACGCTCTTGGTATTACATGACCGAAGATTCTTTCTGCGAAACGGGTGATTCTTTACCGACTACTTTAGGAACATACATGGATTCTCTGGTCAATTTTGCGCGAGTGGAATACGGCGATGGCTATTTCTATTTTCATACGATGCCTTCCTTGTTTACCAACATACATTTGCTGGAAGAAGGCGGCAAAAAATATGCTGCCAAGACGCTTTCCCACCTGGAAGAAGCTCCTATTTTGTGGGATGTGAAAAGTAAGATTCCAGAGCGTGGTGGTGGAGATGGTTTTTCCAATTTATTCAATCGGAGACTGTCTGAAGATAATCCGCTTCAATATATTCTTTCGCAACCGCCATTGGCTTGGGCATGGTACATTTTGCTAAGTTTGGGTTTGCTTTATTTGATTTTCCGAGCAAAACGCCGCCAGCGAATGATTCCAGTTTTGGAACGCAACGAAAACACATCGCTTGCTTTTGTCAGTACGATTGGAAGGATGTATTTTTTGCAAAACAATCATCGGAATCTTGCCTTGCAGAAAATGCAACTTTTCCTCGCCGATGTTCGTGATCGCTACAAAATCTCTACTCAAAATTTGGATGAAGAATTTGTGAAAAAATTGACCACCAAATCAGAAGTGGACGTCAGTATCATTGAGCAAATCCTAGTGATGCACCGCAACATCAAAAAGTCGGCAGGTACTTCTGAAAATACGCTGATTGAGTTTCATCAATTGATGGAGCGGTTTTGGAGGGCAGCTTAAATTATTGTCCAAACATTTTGACTATTTTTGTGGTCAAATCATAAGACATGAAACAATTCCTCCTTCTTCCCTTTCTCCTTTTTCTTCTGTCCTGTGCAGAAGACACTACCACTGTTCAAGAAGACACTACTTCCTACACTCCTGAGCAAGTGCTGCGAAAATATCAAGCGCACGTAGACAAAAATGAATTTGAAGCAGCGAAAAAATTCAGTACACAAAATGAGCGAGAACGATTAGATGCCGTAGCAGAACTGATCGCTGCAGAACCCGCAGACTCGACGGTTTATACGACCATTTTCTTAGAAGTGAATTGCCAAGAATCGAAAGATCAGGCGATTTGTGATTGCCTAATTGAAGGCTTTGAAGAGCGTGATACTTTTGTCTTGATGAAAGCGAAAGGGCAATGGTTAGTAGATGCACCCGAAGAAGAAATTGATTACGACTACAATGAAGAGGTAGAAGAGTTTATACAAGAGGAATTAGAAAAGGAAAATGGATAAAATTGGTTTGTTTTTTGGGTCTTTCAATCCCGTCCACGTTGGGCATTTGATTATCGCCAATTTTATGGCAACGCAGAGCGATTTGAAGGAAGTTTGGTTAATTGTCTCTCCACAAAATCCACTCAAAAAGAAAAGTACGCTGGCGAATGATTACGATCGCTTGAATTTAGTGCGACTTGCCATCGGAGATAATCCAAAACTGCGCGCTTCTGATGTGGAATTTTCTTTACCCAAGCCTTCTTACACCATAGATACCCTCATCCATCTGTGTGAAAAATATCCGAACAGACAATTTGTGCTCATCATGGGTGGCGATAACTTAGCAACGCTTCATAAATGGAAAAACTACGAATTGCTCCTCCGCGATTACGAAATTTACGTCTATCAACGCCCTGCCTACGATCTGGGCGAATTGGCTACTCATTCTAGCGTCAAAATCTTCGAAGCACCTTTGATGCAAATTTCTGCAAGCTACCTCCGAAAGTGTTTGAAAGCAGGAAAGTCAGTAGAATATTTAGTGCCAGAAGCCGTTTTTGAAGAGTTGGAGCGTTCTGGGCTGTATCAGTAATAAATGCTCCAACTCAACTCTAATTGGTATAGTGCTAATGTGAGTTACAATCTAGTATTCACAATATTATTGTACAATGCGCCAAAAGTATAGTTAATGCCAAAATTCATTCCCATTTCAAAATCCGTAGCAGCTTGGCGTTGAGCGAGGAGTAAATCTTCTAAGCTAACTTCGCCTTTTGGCAGAGAAATTTGATCGTTGATGATTTCATAGTTTCCACCAAAATTGATGGATAAGCCTTTGTAAACGCGCACTGAGAAACGTCCATTCAATGCCACTCGATTTTTTGACCAATCGTGCAAATAATTAGAACCGCTAATGCCTGCAAAGATATTCCCCCACGGACGACGCATTCTCAAATCTACATTGAGCATATGACGATAGCGATTCTCCTCCATCAAATCGTAGATGGTTTCCTCTAGATAGCTCCTAGAAAGATAGCCAACGCGATAGGCAACTGTGAATTCTTTCATCGGCACTTCATCGTAGGAAAAGACGCTATACTCTAAGGCCGGCGCTATCCAAACATCCAAGTCAATATTGTTATAATTGCTAGAAAAATAGCTATTAAACAATCCGACTGACCAATGATCGCTAATGCTTTTTACAACTGAACCAGATAGGTATTTTCGCTCCCGTTCGGAGGTGGCTTCTCCTTCAGAGGTTTCCACGCTGCGCTTCTGATAGAAATAAGAAGGGCGAATGCGCACGCGCCATTCTGGAGTCACATTATCAATTTCCATATTCGCCCGAAAGCGCAAATTACTACGAACGGCTTCACTATCCCAACTCATGCTACCGCGCAATTCATAAATCCAGTTTTGCCAAAAAGATTCGTAAGGAATGACTTGTTGTCCTTCTTCTGCTTCTGGTTTTTCTACCTTTAAATTCATGGCATCGACCAGTGCCGTTTTTGCCAAAAATGGAGCCAATCCAATTTTTAATTTATTGATTATCAGTTCTGTTTCTTCAAAACTGGTCATCGTAGGTTGAGAGTTAAATTGGAAGCTGACTTTCTCACCTTCCCATTCTTCTCTACCTAAAATTTCTAAATTGTATTGCTTTGCGCCCGTCGCTAAACTTTGACGATTGAGCAAAATGTGTAGATTACTTCGGTAGGCATCAATGGCAAAATTAAGGTAATCCAATTCTTGTTTGATTTGACTGCCATTGCAGAAATTACAATCTAGGAAAACATTCAACTGACCATCGCCTGGACCTGCTTTGAGAATTGAAGAAGATAAAAATACGACAACAAAAATAAGTAAGCTACTGAGTGATTTCATTTTAATAGGTGATTGACTATGATAAGTAGAAAAATATTAAGCAATTGTGTACAATCGGTTGCGCAACGGTTGCAAATATAATGAAAAAACGAGGCAAAAGATACATCGGAATAATATTGATAACTCACAGGAAATCAAGAGATTCCAAATATCATTTGCTGTATTTAAAGCAAAACTTGCTACATTGTAGATAATATAGAATTTTCCCCCAAAGAATCCTTTTCTACCAAATTTTGTGTGGTGAAAAAATTCTCAATTTCCTTTGACTAACAAGACAAATTTATGAAGCATTTGTACTACTTTCTTTTTCTCCTGCTATGCTACGATTGCCAAACAACTTTCGAACAAACTCAAAAAGAAGAACAATTGCCCAATATTGTCCTCATTTTCACCGACGATCAAGGCTATCAAGACGTAGGGTGCTATGGTTCACCTGATATCAAAACGCCAAACCTTGACCAAATGGCAGAAAATGGTATTCGTTTTTCTAATTTCTACGTCGCTCAACCTGTCTGCTCTGCTTCTCGCGCTTCTTTGCTCACAGGTTGCTATCCCAATCGTTTGGGCATTCATGGCGCGTATTCGCCTTACGTCGGAAAAGGTCTAAATCCAGAAGAAGAGACCATTGCAGAAATCCTAAAACCGCTTGGATATGCCACAGCAATTTATGGAAAATGGCACTTGGGCTCTGAACCCGAATTGCTGCCCACTCAACAAGGCTTCGACGAATATTTGGGTATTCCCTATTCCAACGATATGTGGCCGTATCATCCTTGGCAAGGCAAGGTTTTCAATTTTCCTGACTTACCGTTAGTCGAAAACGAAAGTGTGATTGATACGCTCGAAGACCAAAGTCACATTACTACTTTATACACCGAACGCGCGGTCGAGTTCATTCGGAAAAACAAAGAGCAGCCCTTTTTCTTGTATGTTCCACACAGTATGCCGCACGTTCCGTTGTTTGTTTCTGATAAATTTAAAGGTAAATCCGAAGCAGGTCCTTATGGTGATGTGATCGAAGAGATTGATTGGTCCGTCGGCGAAATTTTGAAGACTTTAAGAGAAAATGATTTAGAGGAAAATACGCTAGTCATTTTCACTTCCGATAACGGACCTTGGCTATCTTATGGAATACATTCAGGTCGAGCTTTACCCTTACGAGAAGGAAAAGGAACGACTTGGGAAGGTGGCGTTCGAGTGCCTTGCATCATGCAATGGAAAGGAAAAATTGAGGCAAATCAAATCATTGAACAAGCTGCGATGACGATAGATATATTGCCTACGATTGCTGAATTGACGGGTGCGAAATTACCTGAACGAAAAATTGATGGAGTAAATATGACTTCGCTTTTAATGAACGAAAAAGAAGCAGCACCACATCACGAAGCCTACTATTTCTACTATCACCGCAATCAACTCCAAGCCGTCATGAGCGGTGATGGACGTTGGAAACTTTACTTTCCACATCAGTACCGCAGCTTGAATGGACGAGTTGGTACAGATGATGGCTTACCCATTGATTATGAGCAAAATAAGCTCACTGAAATGGAGCTTTACGATCTGCAAAATAATATTAGCGAAACTGAAAATGTGATTGCAACTTATCCAGAAGTGGTAGCGCAGTTGCTGATTTATGCCGAGAAGATTAGAGCAGATTTAGGTGATGAGTTGACAGATAGGGTAGGAGTAGGCGTTCGGGAAGTTGGAAAGGTGGGTCTGTAGTCTATATTCGTCTTCTTTGCTTTTTTGAACCCGCCTTTCAAAAAAGCGTTTTCCCTAATAACAATCATAGCAAGACTCATGCAACTAAAACAACTCAAAATATTTATCTTTTTTGCCATTCTAATTTTTCTAGTTTCTTCTTGCGCCAATTACAAACTCAATTACGCGTTGGAAGCGAAAGATTGGGAAAAATCTGTGCCTCCCAAAGATTCCGTAGTGCAGCATAGCATTTATTTGATTGGAGATTCTGGAAATGCCTACGAAGGACAAAATGTATTCAAATATTTGAGTAAAGAACTCAAAAATGCGCCCAAGGAAAGCACCATTGTTTTCTTGGGAGATAACATCTATCCGGTGGGAATGCCACCTAAGTCAGTTCGAGAATGGCGAAAGACTGCAGAGGCAAAACTGGATGCACAAATTGAACCACTTAAAGATTTCAAAGGGCGTATTTTGTTCATACCGGGCAATCATGATTGGTCAAAATATGGTTTGGATGGAGTGAAAAGACAAGAAAAATACATCGAGAAAAAGGTGCGGAAGATGCACGACTTGGACAAGGATGAGGGAGAAGAAGTCTTCTTGCCTAACGAAGGCTGTAGTGACCCCGAAGTGATTGAAATCAATGATAAGTTGGTAATCGTTGCCATAGATTCGCAGTGGTGGTTGGAAGATTGGAACAATCATCCCGAAATCAATAGCGATTGTGAAATCCGAAATCGAGAGACTTTCTTATACTATTTTGAAGAAATGCTCCGCAAATACCGCACTCGGAATGTATTGGTGGTCATGCACCATCCCTTGTTCTCCAATGGTTCGCACGGTGGCGTTTTGACAGTCAAAGATCATCTTTTTCCTCTAACACAATACTTCAAAAAAGGATATGTTCCGATTCCACTGATTGGTTCTATTGGTTCTTTTGCTCGTCGGAAAGGAGTGATTAAGCAAGATATAGGTCATCCATTGTATCAAGATTTAAAAGATGGATTGATCGGTGCAGCTACTAAAAACGGCAATTATATCTTCGCTGCTGGACACGAACATAATCTACAATATTTTGAAAAAGAAGAGCAGACTTTCATCGTAAGTGGTTCAGGTTCAAAGGAAAATCCAGTTGGTGTAGGTAATGGTGGATTGTTTGGTTATGCTAAAAAGGGCTATGCAAGACTCGACTTTTATGAAGACGGTTCCGCTTGGGTTAATTTCTACACGCCCGATGCAAAAGGTGAAAAAGCAGATTTAGTTTTTAGAAGAAAAGTGAAAGACAAATTAGAAATTTTAGAAGAAGCCGAAAAAGTAGAGATTGATCCCTTCGACCTGAAAAAAGAAATAGAACATACAACGCCGATCACCACAGAAGTGAAAAAGGCAAAAGGCATTAGACGTCCCATTGCTGGAACACACTATCGAGATGTGTATTCAAGAACTTACGACTTTTCAACGCTGAATTTGGAGCAGTACAAGGGTGGGGTCGAACCTGTGAAAATGGGGGGTGGTAGACAAACCAATTCTTTGCGACTGGAAGATAAAGAGGAAATACAATATTCCATGCGCGCACTCACCAAGGACGCGACGCGCCTATTGCCTTATCCTTTCAATGAAATTGACTTCGCGCAGTACGTTGCTCGAGATGTTTTTCTCTCCACGCATCCTTTTGGTGCTCTAGTCATTCCTTCTTTGGCAGATGCCGCTCGTGTGTACCATACTAATCCAGAATACTACTACATCCCGAAGCAACCTGCACTGAAGGAGTACAATGCTTTTTTTGGCGATGAGGTCTATTTAGTAGAAGATCGCCCTGATGATGATCGAAGCAATGTAGCGAGTTTTGGAAACTCCGAGGATATCATTAGCACGCCAAAAATGATTGATAAACTAGGTAGCAATATTCGACACAAAGTCGCGCAAGATTGGGTAGTGAGAGCACGCTTATTTGACTTAGTGCTTGGTGATTGGGATCGGCACGACGACCAATGGCGTTGGGCTACTTTTGATGTAGGAGAAGAAGGAGACATCGAAGTTTATCGCCCCATTCCTAGAGATCGCGATCAGGTTTTTCCGAATTATGATGGCTTACTGGTTGGTATTGCTCGTTTTAGCCAACCCATTTTACGGCAACTCGATAAATATTCTCCTAATATCAAATCCCTAAAATGGTCTATTTATAACACGCGCCATTTTGATCGCTCTTTTATGAATGAATTAGAATGGGGAGATTGGAAAGAAGAGGTGAAATTTATTCAAGAAAATCTGACGGATGCAGTGATTGATAATGCATTCATGGCAGTCGCCAATGATTTCAAGGTTTCGATGGAAGAAATGAAGTTTGATGAAATCAAAGAAGTGATGAAAAAACGAAGAGATAATCTGATGGATTTTGCTCGTCGTTTTTATTTGGTGAATGCTAAAAAAGTGGACATCGTTGGCACGAATGATAAAGAATTATTCATCATTGATCGCCTAAGCGATTCTCTGACTCGCGTTCGAGTTTATGATACGGACTTAGATACAGCAGCTTACGAACGTCATTTCATTACTGGAGAAACCAAAGAAGTACACATTTATGGCTTAGAAGACGACGATCAATTTGTGGTAACGGGAGTTGTCGAAAATGGCATCAAAATTCGCATCATTGGAGGATTGGGAAAAGATGAAGTAGTGGATCGATCTAGAGTAGATGGCATCAATCGTAAAACTTGGTACTACGATTTTTTGAACGAGGAAAACAGGCTACAATCCGATTTTGGAGAGCTGAAAGATATGCGCAGCAAGAGTTTAGAGAAAAATGCTTACGACCGAAAACATCCGCACTACGAATTCAACTTCACGCGACCGTTACCATTGGTGGGTTTCAATCCAGACGAAGGTGTTAGTCTAGGCGTCAATTTTTTGAGCAAAATTTACGAGTTCAAAAAATCCCCACTTGGGCAGTTACACAATGCGAGCCTGCTCTACATTTCTGCTTTAAATACGGTAGATTTTAAATACAAAGGAGAATTTTTAAGTACCGTCAAAACTTGGGACTTGGTATTGAATGCTAGAGCACATGGCGATCGTTTTGCGTTCAACTATTTTGGCTTAGGCAACGAAACAGAAAATCCTGTTTTAGATGATTTTGACTTCAATAGAACGCGCCAAAGCCAGTTACGCGGAGAAATTGGCTTGCGCAAACGCTTTCTCTACGATGCAGGCGCATTTTCTATCAGTACCTTCCTAGAACAAACCGAACTGGAAAATACCGCAGATCGCTTTATCGCTACTCAAGATTTCTCTGGCGATCTCTTTGAAGAACGCTACTACACAGGCTTACTCGCCGCTTTAGATTTCACAAGCGTAGACAATGAAATTGCACCAAGACGAGGAGCAGATTTCCACATTGGCTACGATTACCAAATTAATTTGACCGATACGGAACAATCTTTCGGGCAGTTCCGAACGCATTTGTCTATGTATTTCCCTATCGGTGGTAACCTAAAATACATTCTCGCCACGCGCGTAGGTACAGCGATCAATTCTGGGCAAACCGACTTCTTCAAACGTCCTTTCCTTGGCGGCAATACCAACTTACGTGGTTTCCGCGCGGAACGTTTCCGAGGCGACGCCACTTTCTATCACAATACCGATGTGCGCCTCAAACTCTTTGAATCCATCAATCGTGTCCTTCCGATTACTATGGGCTTGCACGCAGGTTTCGATCATGGTAGAGTTTGGCTAGAAGACGAAAATTCTAAGCAATGGCATTATAGCTACGGCGGCGGTATTTGGCTGGCACCTGTTAATTTTGTGGTGTTGTCAGGAGGTGTTTATCGCTCGGAGGAGCAGACGAGGGTATTGGTGAGTGTGGGTCATTTGTTCTGATCAACTTTGGAGAGAAAAACTAAGCATTTTTCTCTCCATAATAAAAAATCAATCCATCATTCTTGTCTAAGAATTTTCCTTAACTCATTTCTACCATCTTCTGATAGTATCAAAAGGTGATAAATACCATTGCCCAATGTCTTTTGAGCAGATAGATCAATAAAAAATTTATTTACTCCAACTTCTATTGATTGATGCTGTCTGTAAAGTACTCTTCCAAGTTGATCGTATAATCTGATTTCTAGTTGTTCTTGTTGGCTAGAAACAATATGAACTTGCAAGTTTGAATTGAATGGATTTGGGAAGACACTTAATTCATATTCATTAGAAACAGTAATACTTAAAATTTCATTTTCATTAGCACTTGAACTGCAATCATTAGGGACGTTGACAGAACCTGAAACGGAACAACCTGTTGTACGATCATTCATAGTAAGTCCAAAGTTTCCCATTTCTCCCACTTGAGTTGTAAAGTTTCCATTTGAGCCATAAGGACTTCCATTAAGCGTCCAAGTAAAATCTATGCTGCTTGAACCACCATCTTTCCCATGTCTCACATCGTATCTACCACTTGTTCCATTTGCACTACATTTAGGAGAAGTTGTTAATTTTTCATACAATCGTCTTCCGTCAGAAGGAGTATCACTACAACCTTCACTATCTGTCACCGTAACTTTATATCTATAATTCCCATCAATTCCAGTAACGGTCAGATTTGGTTCATCTCCTGCATCACTATTAGTATCTCTATTTTCCCAAGAATAATTGTAAGGAGTTCTGCCACCACTTACATTAGTATTAATCGTTCCTCCGCCACTACTACAGTTATGACTAACCGTTCCATAGGAAATACTTGGACCACTTCGCTGACTAACAACTACATTCTGACTTTGCTCACAACCATCAGCATCCACCACTCGTGCCTCATAAGTACCTGCACTAAGCCCGTCAGCGGTATAAGTAGATGCTGAAATAGAGGCAGAACTTTGCCATGCACCAAATCCTTGTCGCCAAGAATAAGTGTATGGAGCAGCACCACTCGTCACTTCAAAATAAATTCCTCCATTTTGACCTGTACAATCGGCTATATTACTGTAAAAGTTGACACGTAAATTATTGCCTTCGAAGATATCGAAATTCCTTTCTTTACTACAATTATCTGCATCTGTCACAACGACGGTATAAGTCCCTCTGCCTAATTGATCCACATCTTCGGGATTATTGTTCCCACTAAGATGATCCCAATCTATTTGATAAGGTTTTTGTCCACCAGTGATGGTCAAATTAATTGAGCCGTTTTCTCCACAGTAAGCATCTGTGGCAACTCCACTTATAGATAAACTACTAGCATTGTCCAATCGGTAAGTCCTCGTTGCAGTACATCCACCTTGGTCAGTTACCGTGATGTCATAATTGGCTGCTGCCAAGTTGGTGAAAGTGTAACTATCCGAATTACTACTTATGGTTTGACTAAACTGAGCATTATCACTGATCTCATAAGTGATTGGAAGGACACCATTTGTGGTATTTATCGTAATACTACCATCACTACTATTACAAGCTGGCTCAACGCCTAAAATATTTTGAATTTGCAGCAGATTTTCTGCGTTTTTCACTTCCACTGTACTGTGGTACTCACAGCCATTAGCATCTTTTACAAATACTTCGTGAAATCCTCTTTCTACGTTCTCAAAGCGGTAATTAGTACTAGAGGTTGAACCTGAATTTTGGACAATTGGATTAGGAAGACCTGGAAAGTACACGATTTTGCTATAAGTATAAGGTGCTACTCCATCCGTAACTGTAATATCTATCGCTCCACCTGCTCCTTGACAATTTGTTCCAACTCCTTCAAAGGTAGCCCTTAAATCACTATCAGGAGAGGTTAAATCAATATCTAAAATTTCCTGACAATCATTAACATCTGTGACGGTGACTGGGTAGACACCAGGTTTCAAATCTTCGACTATGCCACCATCATTTCCATCTTCAAGATGTGCCCAGTCAACAGTATAAGGTGGCGTGCCATTAGAAATAGACAAGCTGATAGCACCATTACTTTGACTACAAGAAGAAGGAGGAGTAAGATTAGGTACGACCATAAGTCCTCCACTCGAACTAACCGTTGCAGTAGTATTAGCGGAACAGCCATTGGCATCCGTTACAGTAACATTATAATCTCCCGCAGTTAAGTTATTCAAATCTTCTGTGTCATCATTGTCTCCTGTACCATCATTATCCCAATCAATCGTATAAGGAGTTTGTCCTCCTGAAATGGTCAGGTTGATTGCACCATTATTCACACCACAACTTGCATCCGTCACCATAGTGGAAAGAGACACCTCGTCAGAAGAGCCAACGGTAGCAGTCGTACTCGCCGAACAGCCATTAGCATCACTGACCGTTACATTGTAATCACCTGCAGCTAAATTGGCTAAATCTTCGGCATCATCATTATCGCCCGTACCATCGTTATCCCAATCTATGGTGTAAGGAGTTTGTCCTCCTGAAATAGTTAGGTCAATAGCACCATTATTTGCGCCACAACTGGCATCGGTCACCTCAGTAGAAAGCGACAAACCACTAGAAGAGCCAACCGTTGCAGTCGTAATTGATGAACAACCATTCACATCGGTTACTGTAACATTGTAATCGCCTGCCGCTAAGTTTGCCAAATCCTCAGTATCATCATTATCACCTGTACCGTCATTGTCCCAATCAATGGTGTAAGGGGCTTGTCCACCCGAGATGGTCAAATCTATTGTGCCATTGTTTTCGCCACAACTGGCATTGGTTACTTCAGTAGAAAGGGATAATCCACCAGAAGAACCAATGGTAGCGGTCGTATTCACCGAACAGCCATTGGCATCACTTACCGTAATATCATAAGTATCGGCGGGTAGATCAGTGAACAAATAAGTATCCGCATTACTTGTTACATTCTCGTTGACCTGAGCATTGTTCGTCAATTCGTAGGTCAGTGGAGGGACTCCTTGTGCTGTCACTACTTCAATACTTCCATTGTCCGCTCCACAGGAAGCATTGTTTGCATTGACTTGTTGTAAACTGAGTAAATTATTGGCGTATCCAATTTCTGCAGCACCAGCGTAGATACAAGAATTGGCATCAGCTACGAATACTTCGTATAGCCCTGACGGAAGATTAGCCGTATGACTATCAGTGGCAGTCGGACCAAAAGAAGACCAAGATAGGTCACCATAGGGTCGCCAATAATAGCTATACGGTGGAACGCCATTTATAGCACTAAAGGAGATACTTCCACCATTACCACTGCAATCTGTTCCAATAGATTGAAAACTCGCTCGTAAGTTACTACTAGGGTGAATCAATTCAATAGAGCCCGCAAGCGTGCAACCATTGGCATCGGTGACCAGTAGTTCGTATTTTCCAGGCGGCAAATCCGAAACTGTTTCAGGATTTTGGTCTCCATCAATATGCAACCAATCCGTTTGATAAGGTGGCGTGCCTCCAGAAATGGTAATTGAAATTGCTCCATTACTGGCGTTACAAGTTGTTGGAAATGTTACATCTGTATCAATATCTACACTGCCATTAGCTACAACGGAGATTGTGCTAGAGGCAGTACAACCATCAGCATCAGTCACTTCAACGGTATAATTGCCTGGCGCTAAATCTGTTAAATCCTCTAGATCGTCATTATCGCCTGTGCCATCATTGTCCCAATCTATGGTATAAGGTGCTTGTCCACCTGTAATACTTAAATCTATGGAGCCATTATTTACCCCACAACTCGCATTAGAAACCACAGTGGAAAGTGATATGACATCAGACGAACTGACCGTAGCAGTAGTGCTTGATGAACAACCATTAATATCCGTTACCGTGACCTTATAATCACCTCCCGCTAAGTCTGCCAAATCCTCTGTATCATCATTATCGCCTATGCCATCGTTATCCCAGTCAATGGTATAGGGTGCTTGACCGCCTGATATGGTCAGGTCAATAGCACCATTGTTTGTGCCGCAACTGGCATCGGTCACTGTGGTAGAAAGTGATAATCCACCTGATGAACCTACCGTTGCCGTAGTACTCGCTGAACAACCATTCACATCGGTAACGGTGACCTTATAATCGCCTGCTGCTAAGTTGATTAAATCTTCTGGATCGTCATTATCCATCGTACCATTATTGTCCCAATCTATGGTGTAAGGCGTTTGTCCACCTGAAATCGTTAGATCAATAGTGCCATTATTTGCGCCGCAGCTCGCATCGGTACTTGTCGTAGAGAGTGATAGTCCACTAGAAGAACCGACCATTATAGTAGCATTGTCAGTGCAACCATTCACATCTGTCACTGTGACCTTATACTCTCCCGCTGCCAAGTTCGTCAAATCTTCTGAATCGTCATTGTCTCCTATTCCATCATTATCCCAATCAATTGTATAAGGTTCTTGCCCATCGGTAATAGTCAAATCAATAGCACCATTATTTTCGCCACAATTTGCATCAGTCACTACAGCAGAAAGTGATAACTCTCCAGATGAACCTATCGTTGCCATGTTTTCATCAGAACAAGCATTCGCATCCGTTACGGTGACCTTATACGTGCCTGCTGCTATATTTATTAAATCTTCTGGATCATCATTATCGCCTATTCCATCATTATCCCAGTCGATGGTATAAGGTTCTTGTCCACCCAAAATTGTTAGGTTAATCCAGCCATCACTCGCACTACAAGTAGCACCACCTACTTCCTCAATAGAAGCAATTAATACAGAAGGCTCGGTGATGGTATAAGACGCTATTGCATCACAATCATTCACGTCTCTAACTGTTACCGAATAGGTAGCAACAGCTAGATTACTAATAGTTGCGGTAGTTGCATCATTACTCCACTCATAGGTATAAGGAGCGTTTCCTCCTATTCCTTCCACAGTCAAAGATCCATCTGATAGACCATTGCAAGAAACATTCGTCTGATTGATTAGGTTAACTTCAAAGTTAGGCGGACACTTACAATCTCTGATCTCATAAGTCCTTGTCAATGCACAATTAGCTCCTCCCGTTATGGTGACGGTGTAAAAGCCTGCCACTAATCCAGCTATATCTTCGGTCGTAGCATCATTTGACCATTTGTAGGATAGATTATCTTCGCCCGTTACAGTCAAATCAATTGCTCCATTGGACTGACCACAGTCTGCATCCGTTATATCACTTGTTACTTCTGCATTGCAGTTGAAATCTACGGTAATACAATCATCTCCTGTATTAAATGATTCTCCTTCTAGATTGGTGCTTCCCGTAGCAGTAGCAGTATAGACAAATTGTCCACTTCCATCAGTTGTGAAATCATGGATAGATTCATCGTTTTCTTCCCCCTGCTGTTTCAGCCAGAATAGATTACCTGACCCATCAAATTTGGCAAAGAAAATATCCAAACCTCCATTGCTTATGAGTTCTTGGTCTTCCCCAAATTGGCTGGTACCCGAAAACTCTCCTGCTACAGTGACATTATCCTGTTCGTCGATAATAATGGAACTAAGATGAATACCTACTCCTTTTCCTACCCTTTTAGACCATCGGAGTTGTCCTTGAGGATTATATTTGGCAATGAAGGAGGCTTCCCCAGAGTTTCCATCGGCAGTCAGAGGCGTACTACTACCCTCCAAAGTAAAATTACCGATGTAATCTCCTGCTACAATGACGTTGCCTTCGCTATCCGTCAGGAGTACGCTGTTTTCAAAGTTAGCATTGGTAGCGTGTGTCCCAATTCTAACCCATTGCGCTGTTCCATCTGCTTGGTATTTAGCAACGAACATAGATTGCTTATTCTGTGGAGCAAAAGCTATTTCTCCATCAAAGGCAGCAGGACCACCTATGTAACCTGTTACATAGGTTTCTTCTTGGTTGTTGGTACCAATGGAGAGTGCCGCATCGCTCTGAAAACCTCCTGCTTGTTTCATCCACTGCTCTTGACCACTCGAATTTATCTTGACAAGAATGATATCAGATAGCCCATAAGAATTAATCGTTCCTAAGTTACCCGCTGAAAAATCACTGCTGAATGATCCTGTATAAATCACACTGGCATCTGCATCATCCACTGCCAAATCACTGCTGCTCACTTGACCATCATTCGTCTGATGATTCAATACCCAAGCAAAACCTTCTTCGCCTTGTTTAGTTATTTCTATGGTATTTTGTCCGATGGACGCGGTGGTTATGATGTCATTGTACTTATCAAAAACCACATCTCCAATTGCTCTAGTATTATCTGGATTTTCAAAATAAAGGTTGGGTTCGCCAGAGTTAACTAAGCTATCGTTGGTTTTGTAAGCCACGTAGTAGTTGTCTCCCAATGCTAAAAAGATAGAATCCCGTATCGCCGTCAATTGAGTATCATCGCAATCATCATCATCAATAATTGGATCAATTTCACATTCTTCAGTTACAAAACTTTGTGATCTACTGGTACTTTCTCCACATTCATTCATAAAATCAGCCGTTAGCGAAAACTGACCAATATTACTAGGTGTAAAGGATACATTTGCCGAAGGCCCCATAGTAGATAAAGTACCATTGTTGCTTGCACTCCAAGTGACTTCAACGGGAGCATTCCCATTACTATTATCTACTGCTCGATATAAGCCTTCTTTCACCAAACTACCATCTGAAGTAATACACGGGGCAGCTCCTATCTGAACGATTTCGATTTGGGGTAGTAACTCTGGTCCACCCAAATATTGTCGGCAAAGATTATATTGACATCCATTAATAATAATTCTAACCGCAACACTAGGTGTTCTGTCAGAAATAAAACCATTGCATCTTGATGGTGCCACCGCATCAATGATGTCTAAGACAGTAGTCGAGTTACCTGTTGAATTGGATAATACTACATTAGGATTAGGAAACCAAAGTACAGTGGCACCTGGTGGTAAATTCTGAACCTCTAGCTGATCCCCTATACATAGTAAATCTTTATCCATGTTGGGTACTGTTATAGCAGATACTTCTTCTTTCAATAGAGCTGTATACTTACCACGCTCAACATTGGCACTTTTTGCTATTCTTACAAGGTAATTGGTATTACATGTTGGTGTGAAGGTAAAAGTCTGTGCCGTTCCACTTGATGAAACCTGTGGTATTATTTCATTTCCTAGATTACCAATCGCACTTGGGTCGAATTCAAATATCTGAACGATTTCTACAGGATTGTCAAAACCCTCTATATCACTAATATCTATACTATAAGTACTGTAAGCTATTTTAAACCCTGTATTTGGACTATTTGCATCAATCAATAACCAATCTTCCATATCTTCATCGCACCCCTGCCAATTATGGAAAGTATGGCACTGCCTTTCCCCCAAACTAATGCCCCGTGCAGTAATAGATTCATTATTAGGCTCATAAACATCAGGTTTTACATCAAGAAGATTCAACGCTAACATCCAATCCCTATTGTGACCCAATACCTCAGCACCGCTATATATCACATTTTCCATAATAGTTGCCTGCATAGGAGAGAAGGCTGTTCTACATGTACGAGGAAACGCATAAGACATTATATTGCTTTCATCTGGATCGTGTATTTCTCCCCACGGATCTGGTTCCATGCCCATAAATTGGCAACTCACCAAAGGATCTTCACTTAAATTAAAATCTGCCGGGGTATCACAAAGTGCATCTGCACTCCTCTCGCAGATTCTTCCAGTAGGACGATTAGGACAAAAGAAAAAATCAAGTGGACCAAATCTACGGGTTCTGCTAACAGATTCCCTAAAACATCTGCGTGGAATGAGAGCAGCAAATTGATGAGGATGTAAAAGACCTAAATAATGCCCTAGTTCGTGTGCTAATGTACTTTGAGATGTAATAAATATATTCCTTTGAACAACGATATAATCTGACACTACATTCCAAACACCATTCGCTCTATTCAAATCTCTAACTACATGAACATGGATAGCATCGAAATCGTATGACCATGCAGGAGGAAAGTTCAAGGTTGAAAATACTGCTCCTACATCTACTTTACCAGGATCGGTCTCAATAGAAGTACACCTAGCTGTAAATCTGACGTCCACTCCATTATCAGAAAATACGGTATTGAGATAGTCAATAATTCGCTGTACATCTTCTATATCAAAAGGAAATTCCCCATCAAATTCTTCGTATATCCAAAATTGGATAGGAACAACGAAAGTAGATGACGAACCCCCTTCACAATCTTCATTATTTTTAGCAAGCGCACGTTTTTTTTGTTTTAATTTATCTTTGAGCTTTAATAGGTAGTCATTGTTACCATACCACGGTAAAGCTTCGATTTGTTGCTGGCTTGGATTAGAGGTTCCACAATCTTTTAATGCTTGATTATATCCATTATTATGAAAAAATGTGAGCATTAGTAAAACGATTACTGCTTTAGCAGCTATATTATTGGTTCTCATACTTGAACTTTTTATTTGAAAAATTTTGTCGCATCTATAAACTTACCTTCATGATAAAGACTATCATTATAAGATACTTTGAAGAAAGTATAATCTAGTTTAGGACACCCTTTAGTTTCTCCAAACTCGTATTCAAATTGTAGCGTATCAATATCTTCTACATTAGGATTCGCATTCGTATTTAAATACAGTAAGAAAGTACGGTTTGCTCTTTGCTCTAGTGCTTCCTCTACATTTCTGTGTACTCTTAAAAATATAGTTCCACTATCAAATACTGTAAAACCATCAGGATCTTCCCCATCTTCATCTAGAATTCTTATCTTCTCTTCTGCTCTAACTCCTTTAATTAAATCTGCTCCAGTTACTTTGTTTACTAATCTAAATCCAAAAGCAATATCTTCAGGACTACTAATGTCGCAATCAATGCAGTCAATTAGCGAAAAGGACATGAGTAAAAAAAATATTAATTTCTTCATATATCTAAATTTAGTGATTGAAAATAGGATATGGTTTGATAGAGCATACTTACATAAAAGAGTTGTTGATGTGGAAGAGAAAAGGTTGTATCTATTAGGCGTATCAGTGGTAGTGATAGGGTTGAGGCTATCCGTAAACAGTTTGTTATTTGGTGTAAAGTAGTTGCTTTTTTTCATTGGGTTTTGCCTTTCGCGTTTGCTTTGTATTGCTACAATAAGTGTTTTTAGGTTGATGTCAAAGAATAGGTAGAATTTTAACTATTGATAAGCATTGAGTTCATCAAAAAGTGAATACTATTCTTTTTTTGAATGTTTTTTGCTAGAAATTTGGAGTGCGGATACTAATTTGTAGAGTGTGTTCTGATATTTGATGAGCGTATGGCATCGGCGGTTACAAACCGCAACGATCGAGGGTTTATTTTCACTTTCACTCAAATTACACTTAGAACGATCTTCTAATGAAAGGAAAAATTGAGCATTGGTTACTAGAGGAGGAAAAGCAAATAGGATTATAAATTTTACGGAGAATTTGTTTTTCATAGTTAAAGAGTTTAGTCAACGATTTTACATTTAAAATAAATTTCTTCGAATACGCAATAGTTAGGATTTCGAGGTTCTCTCTTAGCATGACGTTCGTCAAAATTGAAAGATGTACTAAAGACACCTTCAATTTCTTTTTTCTCTAAATCAATAGAAATGATTTTTATCTGATTATTAGAGTTTAAAGTATCTAGATTATATTCATCTCCTAGCACATCTCCTCCATCAATTAGTGTACCGTATCGTGCCGACACTACCTCATTTTGTATAATTTTATCACTTATCTTATACTCTTCATCATCATTTTCTGATATACCACCCACAGCTAGTATTTCTCTACGATAACCTCTGTCAGAGTAGGTGTCCATAAATATTCCAAGAAACCCTTCATTTGGTGCAGGTAAATAATAAGCCTCAGCACTCGCCTCAAACTCCTTCCCATTCTTCAAGCCTTTAGCGAAGCCATGCTCTTGAGCACCTGGTAACCAAATAGGCGCATCCTCATAAACAATGGTGTCTATGGTAGTCGTATCTACAGTAATGGTATCTATTGGATTGGGATAAGGGTCTATAATCTCCATTTCTTTATCAGATTTATTGCAGGAGGCTAGTCCGCTTAAAAAGAAAAGGAGGATTCCCCATAAAAGAGTTCGTCTCATAAAAAATAGTTTTTGTATAGTGAAAAAATAGAATATGCGAAGGGAAAATGCACTAAGGATCGCTCACCATAACACTAAAAGGGATTACTTTTTGGCTATCCGTAAACAAATTGTTATTTGGTATGAAGTAGCTGCTTTTTTCATTGGGTTTTGCTTTTCGCGTTTGCTTTGTGACATTAAATTACGTTTTTCTAGGTTGATGTCAAAGAATGGATGGAATTTTAACGATTGATAATCATTGAGTTCATCAAAAAGGGAATACTATTCTTTTTTTGAATGTTTTTTGCTAGAAATTTGGAGTGCGGATACTAATTTGTAGAGTGTGTTCTGATATTTGATGAGCGTATGGCATCGGCGGTTACAAACCGTGATGATTGAGGTATCTATTGGATCGGGTAATTTCTGTTATTCTCAAAATACAACCAATAGGTATACTGCTCAATCCTCTTAGTCAATAATATACTTTGTGAAATTGGGGTGTAAATAAGATCGAAGTTCAATTGAATAGTCAATCAGCGAAGTTCGTTTTTGATACGGGTTCTTCTGGTGGTCTCATAGGCAATTTTGAACTAAAGGAAAGAATAGTTTTGTCCCAATCCATTATAAAAACAGAAGGAAATGTCTCTACTATGGAAAAGCTAATACTTGGCGAAGTTGAACTAAAAAATGTGGACTTCCATATTGAAAAATACACAACAATTTACTTCAAGCAATAGCCTAAATTCAAAGTTGCTATACCTGCATACTCTCTTAGTCTTAATAGATTGAGTTGTGCTCCTAATTCAGGCTCTAGAAATAATTGATCTTTCAGTAGAAAAAACTTTCTTCCAAGGGTTATTCCTACATTCAATCGACTTTGAGGAACAGGTTGGAAATTGCTAGTCAGAGTACTAGGATTCACAGAAATAACTTGACGAGGATAGCTATTATAATCACTTAAAGTCGCTATATTTTCTGTTTGTTGGTCTAGCAATAAGTCACCGTTAAGCAGAATACTTATGAAAAATAAGTTAGATCGAGGTGCTTCGAATACGTAATATTTTCCCTTGATGGTAAAGTCAATCTGCTTGCGCGAAAGCGTTTCTCTAATATCAAGTACACGCCAATCTTGACGATCATCGCCTTGTCTGATAATAAATCTATAGGATTGGTCAAGAGATTCTGTTGAATACCCTGCTTGGAACTCTAGACCAAATGGTTTAGCAAAAAGGTATTCATAGCCAAAGTTGTAATGGTTTTGATTGAAATTCAAATCAGCATATCCAAACTTAATTTCATGATGCTGAGCAACCGCAAGAATTGAATAACTGAATAGGAGAAGAGTAGTGATGAGGATTTTCATAGCAATGGGTTTTGAATAAATGAAATGTACTATTTTAAAACCCTGCTTCCAATTCTTTATTGCCTTGCTCCAGAATCTCCACTTCCTCTTCATCTGGATTTTCCGCATCTGGCAACTTCTCCTTCAAATCGCGATTTACCGCAATACTTACGTTTAATTCAAAACCAATTAGTAAGAACAATACATTAATTTCTATCCAAAGCATAATGACCATCAATGCACCAATAGAACCGTAAAGTTGATTGTAGGCACCAAAATTATCTACATAAAAAGAGAAAATGACGGAAGTGAAGATACAAAGTACCGTAGCGACGGAAGTGCCTGGCGAGAAAAAAGAAAAGCGGCGATGTGTGGCTGCGCCGTATCGATAGATGAAAGAAATACCGAAGTAATAAATAATCACAATGACCGACCAACGGATAAAATACAAGCCAATGGTACTCAGTAGTTGTAGGTTGAGAACATTAATAATCCAGTTGAGAATGTAGTCGCCAGTAACGATGAAAAGCACTGAAATAAGCGAGAGCATAAAGAGTACTAGGACCAGAGCAATGCCCACCATTTGTCGCCTCACGATGGTGCGCTGACGAAAGACTTGCTCGTAGGATTTCTCGAAGCCGCGCATCAAAGTGACCATACCATTGGAACTGAAAAAGATAGCTAAAACGAAACCGAAAGAAAGGAGCGCAAACCGTGGTTTAGTAATAATGTCTTTGACGAAATTAAAGAGCGTATTACCCGCGCTACCTGGAATAATGCTTTGAATTTCGCTGTACAAAATATCTTCGTAGTTTTGGATACTTGGTATAATATCAACGAGCGTCGAACTGATGAATGGTACCAAAGTGAAGAGCGCAATGAGCGAAGGAAACAGTGCTAGAAAAAAACTAAAGGAAATGGCTTGAGCACGAATAAACAAATCATCGCGCTGAATTTCATTCCAAAAAAAGGCACCGATGTCCCAAATCGGTACACTATGAAAGCCTGGCAGAGAATGTGTTTTCGTCCAACCAATCACTGCCAACAACAGTGGATGCTTGGTGAAGAAATTATTGATTCTCTTGAAAACAGATTGTCGCAAAATTTAATTTTTATCTGCAATGGTGTGTATGAAGAAAATACAAAGCAAAGATAATGAATCTTTTACACCTCTTTTCTCAGTACCTCCAAAGGCGGCTTCCTAACCACTTCTCTGCTATTCAACATTCCAATGATGACCGTCAAAGCAGCAATGCCAGCAAACCAAAGGAAAGGTGGCCACCAATTTGGGCTAAAATCTGTCTGAAAAGCATATTTTGCTAAGAAAAAGCTGCCGATCATAGACAATAAAATACCTGTCAAAGCAGCCAATCCTCCAAGCAACAAATATTCCAGTGCATTAATCCATAGAATTTGGCGACGGCTTGCGCCTAACGTTCGGAGTAGCACGCTTTCTTGTATGCGCTGATATTTGCTCAATACCACAGAGCTAATCAATACAATAATACCTGTCAAAATACTGAACAACGCCATAAATCGAATGACGAAGGAGATTTTACTCAATACGGCATCTATCGTTTTCATAATTTGCCTAAAATCGAAAAGTGTAATTCTCGGAAAAGATTCTAAAATTTTGGTTTGAAGCAGCTTTACCTGCGGTAAAGAATCGGAGCGGCTAAGCAGAATATTCATCTGCGGCGCGTTTTCTAATGTACCTTCTGGAAATATAATTGGAAAGTTCGGACTCATAGCTTCTTGCTTGATGTCTCGAATGCTACCAACCACTGTCTCTATCATTGTATCTTTGAAACTAAAGTCAATTCTACTATCTACTTCCACATTTAGGCGTCTTGCTAGATTATCCTCCACTGAAATGTAAATCGTTCCATCATCGGGCAGTTCCGTATGCCATTTTCCTTCCTCTATTTCTTCATTGTCTTTTCGATAGTCGCGATAGCTCACCTGCAGTTCATTTTCTAAGAGGTAGTCTGGAATATCCGAGGTCGTATCTCTAAGAATTTCTGCTTTAGTCAGACTATCAATTCTAGCAATCTGAACCGTCGCAATCGGCACTTGATCTATTACGGGCAAACCATTTTTTTCCACCACTTTTGCTACGTCTTCTCGCTCGACTGGTCGAATATTAAAAAGAAACATATTGGGTTGTCCTTCGCCATTACTTTGCTCTATCTGCTGTAAAAGTGTTTCGCGAGTAAAGTGCATGGTTGCAATTAGACTTGTACCTAAACCGATTGCGATCATTAATATAATCGTTTGATTATTAGGTCGATATAAGTTAGCGATGCTTTGTCGCCAAACGTAACTCCATTTACTTGGGAAGAATTTTTTTACCATCCACATCAGCAATTTTGCCATTCCAAATAGTGCTAATAAACTAATTCCAATCGCTACTGGAAAAATCAAAGTTTCCCAATGAACGCCAATTTGCATTGCCGTAAATCCAACAACGAATGCAATAATCAACACATAAATTAACCAACGCAAAGGGTCTTTTCCAGATACATCTTTGTCATAGGAAGTGCGTAGAGAACGCAGTGGCGAGACTTTGCGAATGCGAACTAAAGAAAGCAAGGCAAATAAGATTGCGACGCTAACGCCTGTCAAAATTCCTTGCCCCGTTGATACCCAAGAAATGTCGGTACTTACTCTTTCAAGGGGTAAAAATTCGCCGAGTACAAGCGGCAAAACTTTTTGTAGCAATGTACCAATGATTGAACCAATTGCTGCACCAATGAAACCCATCACGCTAATTTGAATCAAAAAGATCAAAAAAGCCTGTTTTCCACTTGCTCCCAAGCAACGCAAAATCGCTACGGAAGCCATTTTGTCTTTGATGTAGATATGAACAGAACTTGCTACACCAATACAGCCCAACAAGAGCGCAATAAACGCTACTAGATTCAAAAAGCTGGTTAATGCACCAAAAATTTCACCGTAGCTTTCTTTTCTACTTTCGACCGTCTCGAAACGCAATTGCCGTTCTTCAAAAGCAGGTTCTAATATCGTTTCTGCTAATTCATCTACCTCTTCTTTTTCATCAAACTTGAAGTAGTATTTATACTCCACCACACCGCCAAACTTCAACATTTCTGTTGCTTCTAATTCCGACATTGGGATGTAAACTAAAGGCGCAAAAGAACTCGTAATCGTTGAACGCCCAGGCACGCGATCTATGCGACCATCCACGATAAAGGTTGCTTTTCCAATTTGTATGGAATCTCCAATTTGTACATCGAATTCTTCCATTACAACATCTTCTACCAAGGCGCGTCTGCCTGTTCGGAAAGAAGTCTTTGCTTCTTTTGGAGATGTCAATAAATTACCATAAAAAGGGAAATTACCTTCGATGGCACTCACTTGTACGAGCTTGGACTCTCGACTTTTTATAAAGCGGACGAAGGAAGGAAAACTTGTGGTTTGCGCGCGTTCTTGAGCATTTAAAGAATCCAAAAGAACATTTAGTGAATCATTAGGTGCTTCTTGACCAACTACCAACAAATCACTGGCTAACAAAGACTTTGCTTCTGAATTGATGTCTTTCTGTAGATTTTCTCCAAAAGAATTAATAGCTACTAAAGCAGCGATACCGACTACGATAGAGGAAACAAAAAGCAGGAGTTTTCCTCGGTTACGGCGGCTGTCGCGCCAAGCCATTTTAGCAAGCCAAGAGAAGGTGGGTTTATTTTTCAATGGTGTGTAGTTTTTGATTCGGCACGCAAAGACGCTAAGGCACAAAGTTTTTACTTGTACCGTCTTTGTTATTCATCCCGTGCTAAGGTAACTACGCCTATACGATGTAGTTGTGAAAAATCTACTAAAGCGGAAGGTTCGTAGATTAAGTAACAATAAAAGGATGTTTTGATAGCGCCCTTTACCTTCTCAACTCTCTCTTTCTATATTAAAAACCTCAAAAAACTTCTCAAAAATACGAGCGGCGAATCGTTTGTCTTGGGTGATAATGGTGGCGTCGCCCGTCATTTCTTGCTCAAACTGAATATCTTCGCTGAATTTCGTCTTTAAGCCGTTCGGAAAATGAATACTAATGGTATAAATGCCATTTCTTGGAAGGGCTGCTTTTTGTACTACAACTCCTTCTACAATGCCGAACTCGTGTGCAGGATAGCTATCTAATTTTATCTTTACTTTTTGCCCTTTTTTGACTTTTCCAGAACGTTCAATCGGCATCGCTACGCGCCCAATAATCTCATTTTTGCCAGAGCGCATCAAAGTATCCATTGGCAAAATGGCCATGAGGTTTTCGCCAGAAGTGATGTACTTATTGACCGTCGTTTCCGCACCAAAGAAAGTAACAATTCCTGTGTAAGGCGCAGTCAATAAGTAATCTTGTTTCCAAGTATCAATTTGACTTTGTAGTTGCTCCACGCTTTGATTCAGTCCAATAAAGCTGCTCAAATTACTCTCTCGACGTTGCTGAACGGAACTCGAAATACGGCTTTTGATGCGTTCTATTTCTACTTCTTTGTCATTGATGCTCACATCGTAAGACTCTAATTTTCTGCGCACATCTTCGAGTTGCTCCGACGTTTTTTCTAGCTCAGAAAGAAAAATTTCTCCTCGCGCGTATTTGTCTTGTTTTTCGTCTAAGATGATGGACAAATCACGAATTCGCCTGCGGGTTTTCTCCTTGCGCTGCTCTTCAATGACGATACTTCGCTGTATTTTACTAATCTCACTTCGATAGCGACTTTCATTCGATCTACCTGCACTGCCCGCTGTTCGGAGCACGTATTCTTCATAGGCTTTAACGAAGTTGGAGTAGCTTCGCTGCAAGCCTTGTCCTAAGGATAGTTTCTTTGGAGGTTTTGCATCCAAATAGTTTGCATTTTCATCCTGCGTATCAAAATTGGTCAAATATTCCTCTAATTGGATGACATCCTCGTAATTGGTGGTACTTTTGATAATGCCCAATAAATCACCTCTCTGTACGGTATCTTTATTATCAATCAGCAATTCAGAAAGATAGCCGCTTGCTTGCGCAATCACATCCGTTGGAGGAATGGAAGAAGTGATCGTGACGGGCGCATTTACCTTTTCTGGATATTTAAAATGCCAAGCCAACCAACCTAGCACAATGAATAGCAAAATACTGAGCGTTGTTCCCCAACGCACAATCCACTTGGGAGGTGTTCCTAGTATTTCCTGTACTTCTTCGCTGTGTAAATCTAGTTCCTGTTCGTAATTCATAGGCTCAAAATGACTCCAAGGAATAATTTCTCTAAGGTTTTTTGTATAAATTTTTATGATAAGTTTTCGCGCCTGACGGCGCGAAAAAAAGGGGGGAAGTGGGGGACAGATCAAAAAGATGGCTTAGAAAGCCATCTTTT
>JBCDFY010000068.1:0-29374 GCA_039176995.1 Bacteroidota bacterium | reverse complement strand
TCACAAAAACTCTTGCTCTTCTCTTAGTTACAAAGTAATAAAGCTTTTGGGAAAGAATCAATTTATTGAGGAGGTTTCTTGAATAATTTATGGAAATTTTATTTGGTTAATGCTATTCTGTCCCTTATGAATAACACTAATAAGCAATATGAGTTATGGTGTAAGTCTAAGAAATTGATACAAGCTAAAGAGACTCCTAAATTAGTTTTGCCTTTACTACAAATCGCCATTTTAAACTCAAGCCTCGGTGATGTTGTTATTCAATAATACAGAGTCAGATCCCATTCTTCAAATCTAACATAAAAATCTTAACCTGAATAAATGCATTCGCTTCTGAAACATCAGATACCGTTTCCTTAGTAAGGCAAATTTTCTGCAATCCATAATTCATTCGCCAACAGACATTTGCGCTATTCCCTACCAACCGTAACAAAAATTTGATAAGAGCAGAAAGTCCTTTTTTCTACATTTGCTTATCGTTTTGTTAAACGAATAACGAATTGGTTAATGCCAAGCTAAAAAATTCCCACAAGTTTCAATTTCCACAGTTTTTAGAGTTATTAGATTTATTAATAATGTGTTGGTTCATTGTTGATCTGTTTAATCGTTGATTCGTTTATCTGAGCATTTCAAATAAACAAATCAACAGTTCAACGAATAAACAATATCGTCAACGCTCACGCTAATTAAATTCATCCATGAGACGATTACAATGCTACAACTGTGGTCTCCCCTTTACCATTTTTGCTCTACTTTTTTCTTTTTCCTTGACAGCACAAGACAACTACTATTGGTCTGACAACCGCAAAATTGAAATTGTAGAAGATCAAACGGCAGTTAGTATTCAATTTTTTGAAAAACAAAATGAGCAAGTATTAAAACGGCAATTACAAAACAACAAAGCTGTACAATCCTTTGAATATCAAGCATTTTCTAAACGATTATTGGTTCATTTTTACCAAGAAATAGCATCCAATAAAATTCTACCTCTCTTGAATTTCAAGGAGCTAGAAATAAAAGAAATCAACTTCGCACAACGCTTGAAAGATGGCTTCCCATTGTGGCTGACCAATCGAGTTGTGTTGAAATTGAGTAGAGGAAAAACGCTTCAAGATTTAGAAAATACCTTAAGCAGTCAAATCGCAAAAATCACGACTGCACCTTTTGAGGCTTACCAAATCATAGAATTGGAAAATGCGGAGTCAACGCTTACCGTAGCCAATCAATTACGCGAAAGTGGCATCGCCAAATGGAGTCATCCAGATTTTTATGCCAAAAAAACAAAATATATTGATCCACTTTATGCTGATCAATTTCAACTCAATAATACAGGTCAAACCGTAGATCGCTTTCAAGGCGTGAATGATATTGATTGTAATGCCCCCGAAGCTTGGACAATCACAAAAGGTGATGAAAACCTAATAGTTGCAGTCATCGACGATGGAGTAGAAGCGCACGAAGATTTGGTGGATGCGAACGGGAATTCGAGTGTTTTAGAAGGATATGCACCTTTCACAAATGGAGATGGAACACCTCTAAAACGAGAAGATGGGCATGGACAATCATGTGCAGGTATCATTGCTGCAGCGCACAATGATATTGGTGTTCGTGGCATTGCTCCGAATGTAAAAATCTTACCGATTAATATCTTTGCTGGTGAGGAAACTTTAGCACAAATTGCTAACGCATTCAATTTCGCACGCATCAATAATGCCGCAGTTTTGAGTAATTCTTGGGGCTATTCTACTTGCGAAGGTCGCTTTGATGTGATAGATCAAGCTATTGCAAATGTGGTCAATAATGGTCGTGAGGGCAAGGGCGCAATCGTCACTTTTGCTTCTGGAAATAGCTACGCCGATTGCGTAGAATATCCTGCGAATTTATCCAATGTGATCGGCGTAGGTGCAGTCACGAATCGTGGTTTACGCTCCGATTATAGCAACTATGGCAATACGCTCGATTTAGTTGCACCTTCCAACGGCGCAGCAGGTGTACGTACTATTGACCGCATGGGATTTGATGGCTATTCCAATGGAAATTACACGGGAAATTTTGGTGGAACTTCGGCGGCTTGTCCTGTGGTGAGCGGTGTGGCAGCTTTAGTCATTTCTGCTGCTCCAGATTTGACAGGTGCGCAAATCACTAACATTCTATTGAATACTGCTGTGGATATGGGTGATGCAGGACGCGATAATGAACATGGTTACGGACGCGTAAATGCCTATGACGCGATCTTGGCGGCAACGGGTGGTGAGTCTTTTGGCTATTGTTCTTCGCAAGGGCAAAGTGTGGCAGATGAGTGGATTGGTGGATTTGCTTTTGGCGATTATTCCAATAGTTCCAATGCAACGACTTACAGCGATTTTACGGATGAAAAGATTACTGCTGCAGCGGGCGAAACCTATGATTTGACGATTACTCCAGAATATAGTGGACAGCGATACCCCGATGCATTTAGAGTTTGGATTGACTATAATCAGAATGAGCAATTTGACGACGACGAGTTGGTTTTTGAGGCTGGTCCAACTAATCAAGAAGTGTCTGGCACAATTACAATCCCTAATGGACTGACAGGAAGCACACGTTTGCGCGTAGCACTAAAATTTGAAAGTTTTTCGGATGCTTGTGAGATTTTTGAATATGGAGAAGTGGAAGACTATACGGTTGTTTTTCAAGAAGGAAACGCAGTGGCTTGTGAACCTCCAATTGGATTAGATGCGACTGATTTTGAAGATGGAAATGCCACTTTGAGGTGGGTCGCAACGTCAAGTTCCCAAAATTACGGTGTACGAGTTCGTGTGAATGGAGGAGACTGGATTGACTTCGAAGAAATTAACGGTACAAATATAATATTGACCAATTTCGTGGAAGAAGCAAGCTATGAATTTGCAGTGAGGAGTAATTGTGGAGGAAATAATTCCTCAATTTATTCCAATACTTATAGCTTTGTTTACAGCTCAGCCAATAAGGACACTTACTGTGGAATAGAAGCAGATATCTCTCAATATCAATGGATTGATTTGGTGGAAATCAACGAAATTTCTAACCCAACAGGCAACGATGGTGGCTATGCCGATTATACCGATTTGGTGGCGGATATTCAACGTGGAAAAACAGAAACGATTTATATCAGTAAAGGTCCAAGCACAGAATACGTCTTCAACTGGAATATCTACATTGATTACGATCAAAATGGTGTATTCGATGTAGAAGAATTGATGGTGCAAGGTACGTCAGAAAGTAATGAAACACTCTACGCAGAATTTGAGGTGCCAGCAGAAGCTCAATTGGGTCAAACGCGCTTGCGAGTTATCCTAAACTATGATGAAGGAAGCAGTGCTTGTGGTACTTTTGAATACGGAGAAGTAGAAGATTATACCGTCAATATTCGAGCAAATGGTACGAATTTTAATTTAGGAGATAGGGGTGACGCTTTAGCATTGAAAAAGAGCGATTTACAATCAGATTTGGAATTGATTGCTTTCCCAAATCCAACGACTGCCTATTTACAATTACAATCCAATCAATTTTTTGAAACTGCGAAGGTCAACATTTTTGATTCAAGAGGGAGTCTTGTGTTGCAAGTTTCAAATTGGACAAATGGAGAGCCAATACTAGTACGAAATTTAGCTGCTGGTCTGTACTATTTGAAGATTCAAACCGAAAAGGGAGGTCACCGTTTATCCTTTGTGAAAAAATAGACGGTCTAAGTTCAAAATAAAATAGGATTGGAACACGGGTTGAATGAATTTGAACTGATTTTCGCAGATATTTTTGAATCGTCACTAAAAAAACTGTTCACTATCTTTTAAAAACTGTCTACATCCGCGTTTAACCCCAAAATTCCATGCTCTATTCGTTGTTGAGACATTTGAAAAATGAGCAAACGCGAAGGGAGTTTGAGATCTATTATAGGTTGTGGCTTTTACGCAGATGAGGCGAAAGGTATTAAGGAAAGATTAGAGTTTTCTGGGATAAAGTAGTTCTACTAGATAAAAGCTGCAAACTAGGTTAGGCAGCATAATTCTTACACTCAAATAAAAAAGTGGTGTCGGCGGAATAGAAAAAATGGAGCCCCCAAGTTCGTTCTATAGCATCGCAAAAAAATTACTTGCCATTTGAAGAACGAAGATTAGCCCCTTCAACTAATATTGAATTGGGAGCTCCGGTGACATCTACCCCACCGTCACCAAACGATGGTTGAATATATCTTTTAAACTGGGTACTGCGTGTGTACGCTTAGCTGCTCCAGTTTTGGAAACAACTAGCACTGAGGATAGGATCTTAAAGTGAGTTTTTCTAACTAGCGATTGGTTCTATGAAATTTTACAGAAAAAATTCCCATAAACTTAACCACTAAAATTACTTACGGCAGAAATCCGAACTGGTTTCATTGAAAAAAAAGTGATCTTCGATATGATAGCACGATCACTTGCTGAGTAGGTATGCATTAATCTGCTCAAGGAGTGTGGGAATTTATAATTTATTAATATGTATGTGGTTGTTAACGAAGTGTTACCAACCATCTCACTGGCAAAGATAATGTATGGTTTACTTTTTACCGTCACTGGAAAAAGGTATTTTATAGCCGCCAATTTTATTTATAAAAATTAATTTAATAGGCTATCAATCGGCATTAATTCGATCTTTTCTTCATGAACTAAAGCCCACCCAGTGCTTTCTACCATGAATCGAATCACTTCAATCAACTGATTGCCTTGTTCTTCGGCTTGTCGGAATAATTCCCCTTCTAAAGCAGCTTCTCGCAGTTTTTCCTTAGCTTCTTTGTTCAATTTGGTATAGTCGCTCGCCGTAAAAGTATTGAACCAACTCTCTTCGATGTTGTAGTAGCTCAACTCGTGGTCAATAGAAAGAATTTGAGGCTCAGGCAGATTACTCAAAATGATTTCTTTGCGCTTTGGATTGGCGTCTACTTGCATTTGCTTCATATCGAAACCGACTAAGACTTTGCCTGTCACTTGTATAATCGCTTGTTTTTGAGCGGGATAGCTCATTGGAAACGGAAGATAAAAAGTCAGATTTTTAATGTCGCCGCCTTTATAAGTTTCCATCAGATCGCCTTCTACCGTAACAAGTTTGAAGACTTTGCGCACTTGTTGCAGTAAAACTGTAGATTCCTCAATCGAAGTTCTTTTTGCCGGTTTAGTGAATTGCCAAGTCAGGAAAATGCCTAGACCAAAGGCCAATAATATTAAAATAAGGACGACTGCCTTTTTCATAGAGTTGAGTTATTAATGACTGCTTTTTCGATCTTGTATTTACATATTATGAACCACTAAGACACTTAGGTAAGTAAGGTTTGAGGGGGTAGTAAAAATGTATCGCTCTGGGGTTATTAAGTGCAGAAGTATGAAAAGCGATTGCTAAGTAATACAAATTTCAATAATCTGCTTAAAATTAATAAGTTATTGAATGTTAATTAACTAAAAATGATTTTTGATTGTTAATTTTTTGTACCTTTTATGGCTCAAAACTACACGAAATATCATCAATATTCATATTCCCTAAAGTTTCGCCTCCAAATCATACCGCAACCCTTTATAACTTTTTAGCACTACTTTAATCGCTCCTACACTCACGGGTGACTCAATCAAAACAGGTAACTTGTTTCTATCATCCGTTGCCCAAACTTTCATTTGATCGTCTTCTTTAAAGATTTTTCCTTCGATTACTTCTGGGCTAAACAGAATGGTATTGAACTTACCAACTCCTTTCACTTTCTTCTCTTGTTCCTTTCCCAAATATCTCATTTTTAGTGGATAAATGGTATTGTCCATAAAGATTTCGAGGGGAAAGGCTTGTCCTTTTTGGGCATCATCGAAGTTGATATTTCTAGCGTGATAAATGATGGAAATCATGTCGTGCAAGCAATTTTCGACTTCAAAAATTTTCTCTTTAGTGTGGTCTTCTGTTTTTCCTCGCCAAGTTGTTACTTTTCGCTCCTTTTGGTCAAGGACGGTTTTATCGTAAAGCCGATAATCACCTTGCTTAATGGTTTTGGTGGATAATCGAGGTAGTAAAGTGGACTTATCAATGTAAGTGTCATAACGATCACGTACTTTGTAGAGCCATTCGTAGGATTTGTAAGAACGATCCGTCATGACGAGATGATATTCGTCGCCTGCGTCTTCCACTTGAAATCGAACTTCACCTGCTGTAAGCCAAACGAAATTCCAATTGTAATAAACAGTATAAACTAAATCTTCACCTACTTGAAAAGTCAAATTGTCTATTTGGCAAGCATCTACATTATCTTCTGTCTCATCTGAAAGAACTTCTTCACGATTAGGGGAAGGATAAAACACGAAGAATCCAAAGAAAAAAGTTAAGCTGAAATAAGAGATTTTGTTCATCGATTTTGGCTTTGATGCCTGATAGTAATGCTCTAACACCTTTCAAAAGTTCGATTATTCTTCTTGCTTAACACTTTCGTAACCTAATGATTTTGAAATGTTTATCTTCAAAATGAAAATTGCACCAATGATGGCAGGTACTAACAAATTGAAGAGAAAGAGCGCGAAAGTACTCCCTAAAATCCCAATTTCGTCTCTGCTAAAACGCTGCCAAATGAAAAGTGCGACTTCTCCTCTTGCCAATAAATCAATTAACGGTGGAAGCGGAATGCTTGACTGTACCAAATAAATGGTAGCGATGCCTGAAAAGCCAGTTAGCACGCTCACTTCAATGCCAAAGAAGCGGAGCATTAGATAGTATTGAGTAGAGTAGGTGAGGTAGCGCAGAACGGAATAGAGCAGGGTGATAGTCAATTCGCGTGAACTGTATTGCGTCAAAACGCGCAGATGAACCAGCTGTTTTTTGAGCAAATGAATGTAAGGAATACGTTTAGCGATAGGAATGAGTAAATCAATATTATAAAAGCCAAAGAGCATCAGCGCGATGAGGACAAAACCCAAAAAAAGGAGTACGTATAACACTTGTACATCAAATTCAAGATATTGCGTAGCGAAGTAAATCAGACCAATCAAACCCAAAGATAGCAATGCTAAAAGTTGGCTAAAACTTCCCACCATTGTTGCAATGACCGCTTTCCAATTGTGTTCTGCTTCCACCAACAGAATTCTACCACCGTATTCTCCAACTCGATTTGGCGTAAAAATACCGACGGTGACCCCTGCTAAAATTGCTTGAAAAATGCGCCAAAAACGATAATTGGAAAAACCTTTGATGAGTCGCTGCCATTTTAAGGCTTCCAGTCCCCAATTGACTGGAATGAGCAAAAAATTGAGGAGCAACCAATGAATATTTTCTGCTACAAAATGAGTTTGGAAACTCTCCCAAATCGCTGCTGCATTCTCCTTAGCAAACACCTGTCGGTAGATCGTCCAAGACAAGAGCGCGAGAACAATTAGTTTGACGCTCCAATTAATGAATTTATTGCGGTACCATTTTTTCGTACTCATTGCTGCAAAAGTAAAGTAAAATGGAGAACTGGATCATTAGACCGCTGTGCTGCGAGAAGTTAGACCGTCTTACTGTCAGATTACTTCGTTGTCAGAGAGTTATATCAAGCAACTTTCAAACTAGGCTGTCTACTTGCAACATCTCCCAAATAACCCTACCTTGTCCCAATGAATTCAACACTCAAATCATATCGACTGATCGGCATTGATCCTGGAACGAATAACTTAGGTTACGCTATTTTAGAAGTAAGAGGAAAAAAGCTGCTGGTAGGTGATTTGGGAACGGTGAGTTTCAAAAAGCACTTGAGTCATCAGCAGAAGCTCAAACTGATCTTCGAGCGCATTCAAACTATCATTGATCTTTACAATCCAATTGAAATGGCGATTGAAGCGCCTTTTTATGGAAAAAATGTACAATCTATGCTCAAGTTAGGGCGAGCACAAGGCGTGGCGATTGTGGCAGCGATGACCAAAGGCCTGGAGATTGTGGAATACTCTCCCAAAAAGATCAAGCAAGTTGTGACTGGTAACGGAAACGCGGCGAAAGAACAGGTTGCCGCCATGCTAGAACATCAACTCAAGATAAAGTTAGCGGATTATTCTTTGGATGCTACGGATGCATTAGGTGCTGCTTTTTGTCATTATCATCAAGCAAAAGGCGCAATTGGAAAAGGAAAAAAATACAACAATTGGCAGAGCTTTATTGAGGACAATCCTAATCGACTGGGTTGAAATTAGAAAGGGGAAATCGGAAAGTTGAAATCTGAAATTGTGAGGATTGTTAGTTAGCTGAAATTCAAAATTCCTGCGAACTCTGCGTCCACTGCGTGCCATATCTCAAAAATTAGCATGAATCGCACTCGCAATTTCCGCTAATTCTTCTGGACTCAACTTCAACTTAGGTCTTGAAAAATCAATATCTCCAACATGATTGATCGGCACTAAATGCACATGGGCGTGCGGCACTTCCAAACCAATCACAGCGACCCCGATTCGCTCGCATGGAACGGTTTTTTCAATGGCTTTTGCTATCTTTTTGGAGAAAGTCATCAAATTCGATAACACCTTATCCTCCAAATCAAAAATGTAGTCTACCTCTTGTTTAGGAATGACTAAAGTATGTCCTTTCGCCAACGGAAAAATATCCAAGAAAGCCAAATACTCTTCCGTTTCTGCGACTTTGTGGCTTGGAATATCTCCTTTTACAATTTTGCTGAAAATGCTTGACATGGTTGAAATATTTGATGGGTTTAGTATTGTATGGTCATTTAGTTTTCGACATCTTACCCTAAAACACCTTACTTAATCGTCGCCAACTGATGATATTTTCCTTCGTTCATCATTAGTTTTTCATGGCTACCTTGTTCCACGATTTTTCCGTCATCCATTACAAAGATAATATCCATTTGCCGTGCGATATTGATTTTGTGGGTAATTACAATAATCGTCTCGTTTTGATAGTAATTTTTGATGCTTTCAAAGACCTCAAAAGCAGTAACGGCATCTAATGCACTGGTGGGTTCGTCCATAATGAGGTAGGGTGCATTTTTATAAACTGTTCTTGCTAACAAAACACGTTGTGCTTGCCCTTTACTTAATGCGGTTCCTTCTTTTCCCAGAGGAGTTTTGAGTCCTTGCGATAGTCCGTTCACAATTTCTTCTAGCGCGCACATTTGAATAATTTGCTCCAGAAATTCTCGATCTACTGCGATTTCGTCATCTTCTAAAGTGATGTTGTAGCGCAGACTGCCATCAAAAATGACGCTTTCCTGCATCAGAATACAGCACGAATTGCGCCAAATATCTGTATTGAGTAACGCCAGCTTTTTCTCTCCAATTTTGATTGTTCCAGCATCTGGAGAAAGGAGACGTAAGATCAATTTGACAAGCGTAGATTTTCCACTACCACTTTCTCCCACAATGGCAACATTCTTGCCTTTTGGAATCTCTAAATCTATATTTTTGATGACTGTTTTTTGGTCGTAGGCAAATTGAATATTCTCTAATTTAATTGAAGCGTTTTCGGGTAAATAATTAATGCCATCTTCTACAAATGGCTCAATATCAGGAGCTTCCATTACTTTTTTCAAGCGATCAAAACTTAGCTTGGCTTCTTGCGATTCTGCTACAAAATGAACGAGTGTATTCGTCTTGCGATTCAATTCGCCAATGATGTACTGAATCGCTAGCATACTTCCCAAAGTCATTTTTCCATCCACTACACTCATCGCTGCAAAGAACATAATGGATACATCGCGCAATTGATTGATAATGTTCGTGCCAGTATGGTTGAAATTGTGAATTTGGAGGAGTTTCAAACTGGTTTTTGCTAGAAAATTTTGGATACCGTACCAGCGTCGTAAGCGATGTTCTTCCAGTTTAAATACTTTGATGTCATTGATGCCTTGAACGGTTTCCACAATGTCGCCGCGTGCAGAAGTAGAAACTTGAAATTTCATTTTGTCTTGCTTCGCGCGTGCTCTTAAAAACAACATATCCCAACCAAAACCTAGCAAAATTGCTACAAAATAAACTAAACCAACGGGCACGCTGAAAATGAAAAGCACGATGCCAAAAGCAATTAATTTCAACGACAATTCAATTAAAAAAGAAATACTGTGGGTAAAAAATTTCTCGACGCGGAAGTTGTCATTCACCAATTGGATGATTTCGCCTGAGTTTTTCTTTGCAAAAAATAAAATACTCTTACGGATCAATCGCTCCATAAAAGCATTTAGCAAATTCATGTTGACGCGCACTCCAATATGGCGAGTCAGCCATAATTTGAAAATATTAATGAAGATATTACCCAGTGTGAGCATCAGCATTCCAATGATGACTACATAGATGAAGTCAATATCTTGATTAGTAATACCTTGATCTACTAACGCTCTGGTAATGAACGGAATAACTAATTCTACCAGCATCCCAGCCACGTGCAACAGCACAAGCAGAACAACGCCTGCTTGATAGTCTTTTAAGCTCAGAATTAAGCGTCCGAAGGAAGTGTATTGTTGGTAAGGATTCATACCCTTTTATTTAACGACGTAAAGTTTCGCTATGCAATTTTGGAATAATTATAAAAAAACTGATTAACCTGACCGTTTTGTTATGCTCTCCAATTACAAATATCAGAAGATGAAGGTAGGAAAAAATCGTTAATCCTTCGACAAACGAACCTTTTGCGAGCATATCTGTCAAATGGATATGAATATTTTGCGTTTCTTCGCAGCTCTGTTTTAGAGGCAAATAAATCTGTAACAAAAACTGTTGGTACAGTAATTCTACAATATTTGTACGATGAAAAATATCTGGCTATAGTGAAAGTTAAATGTACCATGCAGTGATAAAATAAAATCAAAAATGCAAGAAGTATATATCTGTTCTGCCATCCGAACACCGCTAGGGAGCTTTGGTGGAATGTTCGCAAAAATCAAAGCAACGGAACTAGGAAAATATGCCATTCAAGGCGCATTAGAGAAGAGTGGGGTAGTGGCTGACCAAGTGAATGAGGTATTTATGGGCAATGTTTGTTCTGCTAATCTAGGACAAGCACCTGCTCGTCAGTCTACTATCAAAGCAGGAATTCCTAATCATGTTCCTGCGACGACGATCAACAAAGTCTGCTCTTCAGGTTTGAAGTCCGTGATGTTGGGTGCACAGACAATCATGTTAGGTTTGAATGACATCGTCGTGGCTGGTGGCATGGAAAATATGTCCGATGTACCTTATTATATGCCAAACAATCGCTGGGGAGCAAAATACGGCGATGGTAAAATCATCGATGGTTTAGCAAAAGATGGTTTGACGGATGCTTACCAACCTGTCGCAATGGGAATTTTTGCGGACAACACCGCAAAAGAATACGAAGTTTCCAGAGAAGCACAAGATGAATACGCGATTCAATCTTACAAACGAGCGGCAGCCGCTACGGAGAACAAAACCTTGGCGAAAGAGATTGTCGCCGTAGAAGTGCCACAGCGAAAAGGTGATCCAATTGCGATCACGGAAGATGAAGAATACAAGCGCGTCAAATTTGAAAAAATTCCAAACTTGCGTCCTGCTTTCACTAAAGATGGAACGGTTACCGCAGCTAATGCTTCTACCATTAATGATGGAGCAGCGGCTTTCGTTTTGGCAAGCGAAGCAGCAGTCAAGAAATACGATCTAAAACCGATTGCAAAAATCATTTCTTTCGCAGATGCTGCGCACGAACCTCAATGGTTTACGACTGCACCAACTAAAGCAGCTAAATTAGCGGCAGAACGAGCGAATACGACTCTGGATAAGATTGATTATTTTGAAGTGAACGAAGCCTTTTCGGTTGTTCCCATGGTTTTTGGAAAATTACTAGAGGTATCCGAAGACAGAATGAATATTCACGGTGGGGCAGTTTCCTTAGGGCATCCGCTCGGAGCATCAGGCGCGAGAATTTTGACGACGCTTTGTAATGTGTTGGATACCAAAAATGCGAAGACTGGCATGGCAGCGATTTGTAATGGTGGTGGCGGTGCTTCGGCTTTGATTATTGAAAATTTGGGATAATAAAATAGTCGCAGAGCGGCGAAATGTTTGTAGAAAACACCAGTTCGATGATTTTATTCAGCTCCAGCGGAGCGTAATATTTTCATGAGTTTGCGCTGCTCTGCAACTTGAAAATAGAGGATTCACAACAATTGCTACAAGTGCTTTGCTACTCTGTTACTGTTACTGAATTTTTAAATGCTCATCCTCTTCAAACTTGTAATTTTACTCATTTAAACATAGCTTTTTGAAACTTCTTTTCTACTTATTCATCAAGCCACTTTCCTTATTACCACTTCCCATTTTATACATTTTTTCCGATGGCTTATATTTTGTCATTCATTACGTAGTTGGCTATCGAAAAAAAGTCGTTCATACAAATCTAAAAAATTCCTTTCCCGCAAAAAGTGAAGCTGAACGCCAAGAAATCGCAAAGCAATTCTATAAACATTTTTGTGACTACATCGTCGAGTGCTTACGTTTGGTAAGTATATCTTCGGATGAGTTTAGGAAAAGAGTCAAAATCAAGAATCCTGAATTACTCAAAAAATATCAAGCTGAGGGTAAAGATCTAGCCATTATATCTGGGCATCATGGTAATTGGGAGTATGCAGTCGTTGGTGCAGCCTTCCAATTGGAATACTTAGGTGTTGCCATTTACAAGCCACTCTCGAACACTTTTTTTGAAAAGATAGTCAAAGATTATCGAAGTCGCTTTGGTTTACAATTGATCAAAAAAGGCAACTTTAGAAAAGAACTCAAAGATTACACTCAAGAGCAAATTGCTCTATTTTTCATTGCTGATCAATGCCCTTCGGGACGCCAAAAAGCGCACTGGATGACTTTTCTAAATCAAGAAACTCCAGTAATGATGGGAGCGGAAATCTATTCCAGACGTTATGATTACGTAGCAGTAGCGATGAATACAACAAAAGTGAAGAGAGGCTATTACGAGCTTTCTTTTGCTCTTGTGGAAGAGCAGCCGAAGCAAAGTGAACTAGGATTTATCACCGAACAATCTGCGCGAATATTGGAACAGCATATCCGACTACAGCCAGCTTATTGGTTGTGGACGCATCGTCGTTGGAAGCGAAAACGGATAACAAAAGAGCAGAAATGATTCAATAAATTGACGAATTGCTCAACCAAATCATAGATTCACTTATTTGGTGTTCGATATTTTTGCCGAATTTGGCGCAGATGCCTTAGTTTTATAGCTTCTTAATTATTCATCATTATTACTCAAAATGAAAAAAGGTCTTTTTCTTTTAACATTAATCGCCATCATAACTGCTTGCGATAGCGACCCCAAGACAGAAGTGGATACCAATCAATTGCTAGGAAAATGGGAAGTCAACGCAGCGACTAGAAATGGAGACAAAACTTCCACCCTCGATCAATTGTACTTCACTTTTGCAGAAAATGGCGATATGGAAACCAATATGCCAACACTGGATCGAGCGAGTACTTATGAATTGAAAGGCTCGACCGTACAGCAACGTGGGAACGGCGTAGAAAATGATTACACCATCGAATCTTTGAGTGACAGTGAATTGATATTGGTCACTACGATCAGAAATACAGAATTTCGTATGGTTTTGAATAAATCTCCTGAATGATGAAAAAAATTGCGCTTCTTTGTGGGCTTTCCATCGCCTCTTTTGCTGTTCAAGCAATTGATGCGAGCGTTTCCTTTGCGACTTTCAAAAATGCAGCACAACCTTATGTAGAAATCTATACCCATATTTTGGGGAATAGTATCACTTACACTACTGAAGATAGCTTGAAATACCAAGCAAATGTAGAGATAACGATTGTGTTCCGACAGGACACAAAAATTGTGTTGGCAGATAAATTTAACCTGCTAAGCAACAAAAAAACAGATATCGTTGATTTGAAGCGATATGTGCTCAACAATGGAATTTACGACTTAGAAGTCACTCTAAATGATAACTATAAAGAAGGTAACCAAGCAACGTACAAGAATGGAGTTGCTGTAAAATATGAAAACAATCAAATATTGCAGCAATCTGATATTCAGTTAGTTGCATCTTCAGGCTTGGCAGAAGATCGAAAACATCCTTTTGCTAAAAATCGATTCTTGTTAGAGCCGCTACCTTATCATTTTTATGGAAAAAATAGTCAGCAACTTTTCTTCTACAATGAAGTTTACGCGCCAGAAATAGAAGGAAGTTTGCAATTGCGTTATTTCATTCAGTCGCAATCAAAAGCAGATGATCGCATTCTAAATATTAAGCACAAAGAGCGAAAAGCGAAGCCTTTAATGCCGCTGCTTTTGATGATAGATATTCGTGATTTACCTTCTGGAAATTATGATCTAATACTAGAAATTAGAGATGAAAATAAGGAACTGTTAAGCCAGAAATCAGTATTTTTTCAACGCAGTAACCCCGCTTTGGCATCTGTGATTGAGAATACTTTGCAAGAAGCTCAAGTGGAGGAACGTTTTACCCAAAACTTGGACATAGAACAGCTAGAGTACAGCTTACTTGCACTGATACCCATTATTCCAATTAACTTATCTGAGCGACTAGGATATGTATTAAAAGAAAGCCAAATAGAGCAACAGCGCAATTTTCTATATGCCTATTGGGTAAAAAGAAATCCACAAAATACAGCTTTCGCCTATGAGCAATACATGAAAGTCGTGCGTGCTGTGGATAAAACTTTTAAATCAGGCTTTCGGCATGGTTTTGAAACCGATCGTGGTTATCGCTATCTCAAATATGGACAACCCGACGACATTGTCAACGTGCAAGACGATCCGGTTGCACCACCTTATGAAATTTGGTCGTACAACGATTTTCCAATGACTGGACAAAATAACATCCGCTTTCTATTCTATAATCCTTCTCTGGCGGGTGGCGACTACATTCTACTTCATTCCAATGCCATAGGAGAACTCAACAATCCACAATGGGAAGTTGAACTTTATCGTGATGCACCCACAGAAGTTGAAGGAGATGATTACTTTTCTGCTACTCAAATACGCTCGAACAATGGGCGACGAGCGCGGCAGTTGATGGAGGATTTTTAAATATACCTTTCCCCTTTTTGGGTTTTAGATCATCTTTAAATGCTGTTTGTTATGCAAAATATCACCTTCCAAGTTCAACGTGATAAACTTGCCGATACACGATTAATTTCCTCTGACATTTCCCCGTTACAACCAGGACAAGTGTTATTAAAAATTGACCAATTCGCTTTAACTGCCAACAACATCACTTATGGAGTAGTCGGCGATCAGATGGGATATTGGCATTTTTTTCCTGCCGAAGATCATTGGGGAATACTGCCGGTATGGGGGCTCGCAGATGTAGTGAAGAGTCAAAACGAAAAGGTCGCAGTAGGTGAAAGATTCTACGGCTACTACCCGATGTCGGAATATTTAGTAGTGAAAGCAGCAAACGTCAATGCTTATGGTTTTCTGGATGTATCAGCGCATCGGAAGGCATTACCTCTCTTGTACAATCGCTATTCCAATGTGGCGCAAGAAGCAGCTTACGCGAACAGTAGCGCAGCCCTGCAAATGATTTTCCGTCCATTATTCATTACTGCTTTTCTGCTGGACGATATGTTGTTAGCGCAAGATTTATTTCAGGCAAAACAAGTCGTTTTAACAAGCGCATCTAGCAAAACGGCATTTACTTTGGCACTTTTGCTTGCCCGACACGCTGAACGCGACTTTAAAATTATTGGATTTACCTCCAAACGCAACGTCGGTTTTGTCAATGGTTTAGATTGTTATGATACGGTCATCGAATACGAGAACTTGAATGAATTATCGGATATTCTAACTGTAATAGTTGATTTTTCAGGTAATAGAGGGGTATTACTTTCTCTACAAAAACGTTTAGCAAATCATCTGAAATTTACTAGTAAAGTAGGCATGGTTCATCACGACCAACGTGATGGAGATGGTGAAGTCAAAGGCGAGTTTTTCTTCGCCCCTGCTTACGCAGAACAACGCCTAAAAGATTGGACTGCTGCTGGATTTCAGGAGCGAAGTGGAGCAGCATGGCAACATTTCTTAGCGGTAGGTGGCAACTGGCTAACAATTAACAAAACGCTAGGATTAGCTAATTTAGATTCCATTTACCAGAAAGTATTAAATGGAACAGCGGATGCAAAAATTGGACAAATTGTTCGGGTTTAGGTGATGGATAATCGTGCCACTAAAAGATTTTGATCTTCGCTGAGAAAGCATAATCCAACCAAAGCCGCTCCAATAACTTCAAATCAGGCGCTCCATCAAAAGTCACCAAGCGAAACTGAGCTTCATAACTTCCCTGTGGTGCAATCGGAAAACCTTCCTCCACCGTCGGCGTAAAGCAAAAATAAGGCATCTTCGGATGGACACGTACGAATTGCGGCGAACGAAAATTGCTAGGATGATTGAAAACGGCAATACCGACTTCTTTACCTTCAATTGTTCCGTAAGCGCAAATCCAATTCGGTCGTGTATGATTACTTGCTGCCCGATTTTTGCCTTCGCTCGTGACGATTTTCATATCAGCTTCAAAGTGCAAAGTATCGGCTTCGTTCCAAAATTTACTGCCGCGAAAAGCCATGCCGCCATAATGATACTTATTGATAAAAAGCGTATCGCTGGAGACATTAATTTGTTTGGAATAAATATCGAATAGGTGGTAATCGGAAGTGGGATAAAGCGTCAAATGTTGTACTTCCTTGAGGACAATTTGCTCTTTTTTGATGCTGGTATCTATTGCAATGTGTAGCAAGGTATCATGAAAAGACTGGCTCCCATTTTTATGCTGAAAAAGCGTAATTCCCTTCGTTTGATTTTGCGAACTCACCTTACCCAGTTGCTTTTGCCGATTCCAAAAATCTACTTTTTTGCCTTGAAAAGTGGTATTCACCCAAGTATTGAAAATACCATTTTGATGCGCGTGTCCGATAGGGAAATCATCACTTAGTACAACTCCGTCTGGTGTGTAAACGGGATGAAAAAAACCGCTTCTTTTGTAGTATTCAGGAGCTTCAAAGATAGGGTAGCGTAAGCCAAAATTGTATGCTACTGTAAGATGATCTTGCTGCTTTAATTTCAGAGATTTTCCATATCTCCAAGATTGAAATTTATAAGTTGTAATTTCTTGATTTTCAATGGATAATAGCTGATATTTTTTGCTTATGCCTTTGTTTAAATCTTGATCTAAAATAAAGAAATAAGTATTTGGATTTGTAGAAGATGGAGCAAGAAAAACAGTGTCTTGAGTTTCTAAATTGAGTAGGGCTTGATACGATTTATTACCTTCTACTTTGAAATAAATCGGCGTTTCTGCTCGATTGTGTTCACCTGCTTCAACTTCTAGAGATTGTATTTGTGCAAAAGCAGAATATCCAATAAATAACGATAAAATAAAAGACCAAAATCTCATAAAAAATTGTATTGAGTCAACCAATATTTAATCACCGCTGCTGCCGCTTCTAAATCTTTTCCAAAAGCAAAAATTCCTTCCTCGTGTCCTTCCATCACAAAAATTTGTTGTACTTGAGTATCTTTATTTCGTAACAAATCCACAATCGAATACGCCATTTCTGGACTGCCATAAGGTACACTTTTTGCAGTAGTCGGAACTTTGTGCAACAACTTTTTCCAAAGCCCCAAATGATGAACATGAATTACACCTTGTACCCAATTGCATTCCTCATAAATCACCGCATGACTCATAGATTCCGAAGAAGCAATCGTCAAGCCTTTGCAAGTCAGAGAATTATTGCTAATCTCTACAGACTGGACGATAGCGTAATGCGTTGCACTTAATCGCTTAAAATTTCCTGTCTTCGAGCCACTAATATAAAACTGATTGCTTTTCCCAATGCGCTGACTGATATTTCCGTAGCCAATTCCATTAGAATACGCCCCAATCAAGCTCAAACGATGCATCTCTTGCCGCCAATGATTAAGTTCGCAAATATTTGCATCTGTAATAACTTCTTTCTTTATCCAATTTGCCTGAAATTTGATATAGCCTTCGTCGAGCATGAGGGTTGTTGATTTGTTTAATTGTTGAACTGTTTATTTGATGCACACAAATGTAGAGTAGCTTTTGAAGAAAAGTGAAAGACCAATGAATCGAAATTTTTCACGGAAAAATTTCAATTCTTCAAAAGACCTCTTTTGAAAAATTTTATGAAATAAGATTTTCCAAAAAAAACTTTGCGTCTTCGCGCCTTTGCGTGCATTTCCTTGTAATCTTCAGCGTGCTAAAAAAGAACGTAAAAACTAGATATTCCCAACAAATAAAGCTACCTTTGCACTCCTTTTGGAAAATTTGACACAAAATAATAGAAACTATGTTTGCAATCGTCTCTATTGCTGGTCAACAATTTAAAGTAGAGAAAGGTCAAGAGATCTTTGTCCACCAGCTAGCGGCAGAAGAAGGAGAAGAATTATCCTTCACCGATGTACATCTTGTAGGAGATGGAGATAATGTTACTATTGGTAAACCAAGTATTAGTGATGCTAAAGTAAGTGTTACTGTATTGGGTCACCAAAAAGGTGATAAAGTGATCGTCTTCAAGAAAAAACGCAGAAAAGGATACAAAAAGAAAAACGGACACCGTCAGCGTTTTACAAAAATTAGAATTGACGGCATCACCGCTTAATTTGATCCTTTTTAATTTCATCATCTTCTCAATCAAAAAAGATATAAATCATGGCACATAAGAAAGGGGTTGGTAGTACGGATAATGGACGCGACAGTAATAGTAAACGACTCGGCGTCAAGATTTTCGGAGGTCAATCAGTAAGAGCAGGAAATATCATCATCCGCCAGCGCGGAACGAAATACCATGCAGGTGAAAATGCTTACTTAGGTAAGGATTTTACTTTGCACGCAGCAATTGATGGCGTAGTTGAATTCAAAAGACGTCGTCAAAATCGTGTGTATGTAAATATTATTCCTGAGGGTGTAGAGGCTGTTCCCACTATTCCCAAGGCACCAAAGGTGACTCCACCAAACGTGGATGAAGGAGATTCTACAAGCTCAGGTAAAGAGGTAGAGAATGTAGTTGCGGAAGCAGAAGCTACTCCTCCAGTGGAAGAACAGCCAAAAGCGGAGGAGAAACCAAAGGCAACTAAGCCAAAAGCGAGTAAAAAAACTGGCGAAGATAAGTTGACTAAAATTGAAGGAATTGGTCCTAAGATCGAAAGTTTGCTTAAAGACGCAGGAATTACTACCTTTGCATTACTATCAGAAACAGAGCCAGATAAGATCAGAGAGATTTTGTTGGCGGCTGGTAACAGATACAAAATGCACAATCCAACAACTTGGCCAAAGCAAGCTGGAATGGCAGCAGCAGACAAATGGGATGAGTTGAAGGAGTATCAAGATAGACTAGACGGTGGTAAAGAACCTACCGACGGCTAGATAAGATTAAGATCACAATCTACATGTATGAAGTCTTACACTTAATTGTGTAGGGCTTTTTTGTTTATAGAGACTTTGTTCAAGCGAAATAAATAGATTCCTTACAATTCAGAAGAGCGACTATTCGTTTAGGGAATTAGGTACTACTTGCACATCTATATTTAGATGTAAATTTGTAATTTGACGCCGAAAACTACTCACACAAATCGAACCTTTCGACAATTACAATCTCTATATCAAGAAGATACGTATTCAAATTTTTTACGAATTGTAAATCGATTAGCATTTAAAAGTGACTATCGAGAATCTAGCGTCTCAAAACTGTATCTTTCTTAATGCTCAGCCATTGTATTTACAAACCTTCATCTATCATTCATCCAATCAATAAAATATGAAATTTTACTTCTACCTGTTGATAAGTGCTTCCTGTTTGGCTGTTCCCTTTACCAATTATGCACAGCAAGATTTTTTCCAGCTAGACCAAATCCAAGAAATAAAGATTGAAACAGAAGCAGAAAAGTGGCGCTATCTACTCGATTCTCTTCGCGTGAATGGTGATGGTTCACTAGAAGCTACAGTGGAAATCAATGGCAAAACCTACGAAAAAGCACAGTTTCGCTATCAAGACTTCAAAGCCTTCACACCTAGTAAAAAAGTAAATCCTTTGCACCTAGAATTAGGTGAAAAACATGGCGATCATTCCACTGTTTCTTTGTCTCATGCTTTGCGCGATCCGAGTTTGTTGCGAGAAGTGATGGCGTATCAAATCATGGGAAGTTATCTGCCTGCACCGCGCGCCAATTTGGCAAAAGTCTATGTCAATGAAGAGTTCTACGCACTTTTGGTAAACATAGAACCTATGGATGCTGCCTATATGGAAAAATATTATGGTGATTCCGATGGAACACTTTTTAAAAGTCAACCACAACTTGGTGTAAAAGCAACTTCTGGCTGTAAGCAAACTGCTTTTGCCTCTTTGCAATACGATCAAAGTTTGGTGTGCTATCAAGATCAATTTGAAGGCACAGGAAATTGGAAAGCCTTGCAACAAATGAGCAAAAACTTAAATGGTGATTTGAAAGCTCTAGCACGTACATTCGGTATAGATGAAACGCTCTGGATGTTGGCAATTAATAATGTCCTAGTCAATTTGAACAGCTATACTGGTCGAGGCAGTCAAAATTATGGTTTGTATCGAAATGCAGAAGGACAGTTTTATCCCATTTTTGGAGAGATGAATCTAGCTTTTGGTAGCTACAAAAATACAGGCGAAGGTTCTGATTTGAAAGTAGAAGAATTGTACAAACTCGATCCATTGCTTCATGCCTATTCCGATCAAAAACCACTGATTAGCAAATTGTTAGCGAATGATCATTATCGGAAAATTTATATTTCTCATATGAGAACGATTCTTGAAGATTATTTCTGGAATGAAAAATTCGAAAGTCAAGTGATGGATTTGCATCAAAAAATTGAACCGATTTTAGTAGAAAATGGACAGGCGACAGAGCGTTTCAAGAATAGCTTGATTAGCACTACTGGAACTAGAAGTAAAATTCCAGGTTTGGTAGCGTTTATGAGAAATCGCGCGCGTTTCTTGAAAAAGCATCCAACGATGACCGTTATACCTTCTAATCTTCCGTCTATTGAACTGGCGAAAAGAGAACAATTTTCCAGCAAAAAAATAGAAGCCTTTGAATTCCAAGTGGAAGTAGATCGTTTTCCAAAAGATGTGGTCTTGTACTATCGTTACGAAAAAAATGGAGATTTGAAAAAAGTGAATATGACCGACGATGGCAAGCAGGGTGACAAAACTGCGAACGATGGCATCTTTGGTACAAAAGTGATACCGAAGGGCGATACCATTGAATATTATATCTTTGTGGAAAATTCTGGAGCTGCCAGTTTTGAACCTAGCAATTATCCCTTTCATTTGAGGAAAGCCTCTTTGAAGGAATTGAATAAGTAGGTACTTTTTGTTGATTTGTTTATATGTTGAACTGTTGATCTGATCGTATAAACAAATCAACAGTTCAACAGATCAATAATACAATGCGCATATTTTTACCAATCCTCTTCGTTACTATTTTTAGCTTTGTTGCTGCGGCACAAGACCTTTACGATATTGACCAAATTCAAGAAATCCGAATCACTTTTGAAGAGGACAACTGGGCAGAAATTTTGGATTCTTTGAAGCGAGAAGGTCAGAAAAACCGCTTGGTGGGTAATGTCAAAATCAATGATAAAGAGTACCCAAAATGTGGAATTCGCCATAAGGGAAACAGTTCTTATTACAGCACCTCCAAGTCTGAAGAGAAGAAGTTGCCGTTCAACATCAAATTGACTTATACGGACAAGTCGCAGAAAACGCCCGAAGGTTACAAAACCATCAAGCTCTCTAATGTTTTCCGCGATCCCAGCTTTGTGCGCGAAGCCCTATCTTATGAAATCGCGCGCGATTATATGCCTGCTTCCAAATGCAATTTCGTCAAACTCTACATCAACGATCAATATTGGGGTTTGTACAATAGTTCGCAGTCTGTGGATGGTAAATTTCTAGAAGAATATTACGGTGATAAGGAAGGAGCTTTTTTCAAATGCGATCCACCGGATTGGCAAGCGGCGAAGAAAGCGAATTGCGAGAAAAGTGATAAGGCTTCTTTGATGTATGTCGGAGATAATGTGTTGTGTTACAAGAACTTTTATGAACTGAAATCAGATAGTACAATTGGTTGGAAGTACTTGATTGATTTGACGAAAGCGCTACAAACACCTGGCGAAGAACTAGAAAAAATGCTAGATATTGACCAAGTCCTCTGGATGTTAGCATTTGATAATGTCTTGGTTAATCTGGATAGCTACACAGGGCGTCTTTGCCACAATTATTACTTGTATCAAGACGATTCCGGACAATTTCATCCAGTCATTTGGGATTTGAATATGTCTTTTGGAGGATTCAGATTTTTGGATGAAGGTCGCCAATTGACCAACGAAGAATTGCAAACCATCAGCCCATTTGCGCACTACAAAGAGAAGAACGAAAAGCGTCCACTCATCACCAATCTCTTGAGCGAACCCTTATATCGGAAAATCTATACGGCGCATATCAAAACTATTTTGGAAGATCATTTTGCAAATGATACTTATAAAAAAAGAGCCATCGCGATTCAAAAGCAAATTGAGGAAGCGGTCAAAGAAGATGAAAGTAAGCTGTATTCCTTCGAAGACTTTCATACCAATTTAGATACGACTGTAATGATTGGTAGATCAACCATGATTGGTATTGCGGAGCTGATGGACAAACGCGCTGCCTATTTGAACAAACATCCCTTAATCAAAAAAGAAGCTCCCGAATTCATTAAGGTCCAACACGAAGAGCAAGACAGTGCAATAAGCATAACCGCCACGACTACAGATATTGAGCAATGTTGGTTATTTTATCGCTATGGCAAAAGTGATTTTTTCCACCGCGTTGCGATGGCCAAAGATGGAGAGCAAGAAAACAAAGGTGTGAAAGAAAACAATTGGCGATATGATCTGCCCAAACAAGCAACTTTACAATATTATTTTGTTGCCGAAGACAAGAAAACGGCTGCGCTTTCTCCTAGAAAAGCAGCGCATGAGTTTCACAAAGTGGAACTGAAGTCAGGTGGTACTGCTAGTACTGGAGAGTAAAAATTAGGGAATCATTACTACTAAAAACGCGTTCTAAACAAGTTACGGGATGAAAAAGTGATTTTCAAAACTGTTTATTTGTTGAATCGTTTATTTGTTTATCTATTCAAAATCAGCTATTTATGGAGTAAACAATTAAACATTATCAACACTTAAACAAAAAATCCATCTTCACAAATTCATCTCGCTAGAAGTATAAAATTTAAATAAAACACCCTTTTCATTAACCAATATTCAATTATAGCATGACACAGAAACTGATATTCCTATTTTCTCTATTCTTTATTTCTTGCCATTCCATTATTGCCCAAAAAGTAGATAAATCCAACTATGCCTTGCTCTGGGAAATCACAGGTAAGGGTTTGGAAGAACCTTCCTACCTTTTTGGGACAATGCACTTGCGCGATCCGCGCGTCTTTGAATTCAGCGATTCGGTATTACTCAAGCTAGACGCTTGCGAAGCATTTGCTACCGAGGTTCATCCCGATTCCTTGATGTTTTATTACTGGGATTTGTACTTCAATGCTGATACGACCAATGTGATGAAAAAGCTATTGAGCGATGCGGCTTATCAAAAACTGAATGATAAGTTGGCTGCTAAAATGGGTAAGTCCTTAGATTCCTTGGTAGGTAAAGACCCAAACTTGATTGATATCTTTTTGAAAGACCGTCGAGAGCCTCCTTCCAAAAATAAAAAAGAATGGATGCTTGACAATTATCTATATAAAATCGCTTACCATCAAGGCAAAAAAGTATTTGGAGTAGAAAGCGCGGAAGATCATTTCCTTTACACGGAAGAAATGTTGGTCGAACGCTTTGAAGGCATGGCGAAAACGGATACCATTGAAATTAAAAAACTATTAGAAGCTAATCTAGAACGCTTTGCCAAGGATTCTTTGGAAAAATGGGGTTGGGATTATTTTGTAGGTCTGTATCAAAGCGGTGATATAGAAGAACTCTATCAATTTGTACAAAAACCTGAAAACCGTATGCTGGCGCGTAACGCAGCTCTGGTCGGTCGAAATGCAATTATGGTAGATCGTTTTGAGGCGATAACGAAAAAGCATTCACTTTTTTGCGCAGTCGGTGCGGCGCACTTGGGCGGCGAAGAAGGAATGATTCAACTGCTGCGAGAAAGAGGATATACAATGCGAAAAGTGACGCCTTCCTTCACAGGACTTGCGGAAAAATATAAAGAGAAAAAGATAGAACGCCCTTGGTACACCTTGGAAAGTAAAATTGGAGCGTATTCAGTCAAATTTCCTGCTAAACCTTATCAAATTATAGGTCGAGAACTCAAATATCAGTTATTGGGTGGCAGCTATATTTACTATGATATTATCTCAGATGTTTCTTATGTAGCAGGCAGCAGCTATGCACCTGTAATGGGTTCAGATTTTGATTTGGAGGAAGTGTATGAATCAGAATTTGAAAAGTTTGGGGCAAAGGAAACCTTGCTTTCGGAAGACAATATTCGCCTAGGAGAATTTGAAGGTAAAGCCTACTGGTCCGTTTCCGAAGATTCGGTATTTGCAAAAACGTGGATTTTCTTGGCCAAAAACCAGCGGTATGCGTTTCGTGCATTTTCCAAAAAAGAAAGTTCTGCGGAAATAGACAAATTTTTCAATTCTATTTACATCGAAGCTGCTGAAACCACGAACTGGCATCAATTTACTTACGAAAAAGGAGCATTCGCCCTTCAAATACCGACAAAGCCACAACATCAAGAACTAAAAACTCCAACGGAAACTCTAGATGGGGAAGAAGAAGACTTCACACTTGATCTTTGGATGAGCACCGATACTGAAACAGGCGATGCGTACATCTTTCGCTACAATGACGTTCCAGCAGGCTTGGTGTACGATCACGATAGCATCTTCTTTGCTTCTTCTATGGAAGAAATGACAAGTCGTCCAGGCATGGAGATCGTCAAAAATGAGACTGTCTATTTGGATGGTTATGAAGGGCGAGATTTCATCTATAGATTGATGGGTATCAGTATACGAGTTCGGCTTTTTCTACGAGGACAGCGCACCTATCTTTTGCTGCAACAGATGCCAAAAGGAAGCGAGGCCAAAGGATTTAATGAAGCCTTTTTTAGATCATTGCAATTCCTTGATTTTCAGGAAACTGACTTAATAGAGCAAACCCAAGAACAACACGGGTTTACGGCTGCTTTTCCTTCGAAGATATATTCAGCGCACGATACACTTGGCAGTTACGAATATCCGCAAACGGAGATTCACAACTTCTACTCCTTAGACACTAATGTAGGATCTTCTTTCAATGCTGCGCACACTTTGCTTTCTCCTTATTATGAGCATCCGGGACTTGATTCTTTCTACAATGAAAACTACGATTTTTCAGATACCTCACTCTATACGATTAATCAGAGAATAGATACAACGCTGCAAGGTATTCCAGCACGTTATTATCAATTGGGACCAAAAGACTCAAAGTCGGTTTTGCATTATTTGTTCGTATTGCACAAAAACTCACTTTATGATCTGTATGCTTACTTGCCAAAAGAACTGAACGATGGTGAATACTTCTGGAAAATAGTTAGCCAGTTCAAAATAGACACCACTTTTGAAGGAACGTCTATTTTTACACCAAAAAAAGATGCGATTCTGCAAGGCATTCAGTCTAAAGACGAAAATGTTTTTAAACAGGCAAAGTTAGCGTTGGACTATCATGATTTTGTCGTCGAAGATTTACCTGACCTCTACAAGGCGATGCAGTTGGATTATCCTTCTGATACTGCAGAGTATAGGCGAGTATTTACAAAACTCAGTAATCAAGTTGCTGAATTATCAGATAGTACAACCTATGATTTTTTACTAGATTTATTTTCCAAAAAATCCAATAAGCCTTACGATCAAATAGATATATTAGCGAATTTGCAAGGGCAGGAACATCCCGATGCGATTCCAACTTTTTTTGAATTACTTCCAAAACTGAATTGGAAAGAGAAGGACAATTTTCCTTCTTGGCGATTGACTAGTGTATTTCAAGATTCCTTTGCCCTATTTCAGCAGTACTACCCCAACTTGAGAGAACTAGCCAAAGACACTCTCTACACAGAGCGCATCATTAGTACAATCAATAACTACGTCAGTAGAGATACCTTAGATTTGAGTTTCATTGAAAAGGATAAGCCTTTTTTCTATGGAAAAGCAGAGCAATTGGTAGCCGAAAATCAAATATGGGCATCCGATACGGTGGTCTATTTTGATGAGCGTTGGGTATTGCAGCAGTTGCTTAATGTGCTCTATAAAATCGAGGAAGACCGGGAGAAAATTCCCTTTTTCCAGAAGTTTGTGCAAACACCAGATGCATTTCTTGCTACGCCTGCGGTTTCTTTTCTCATAAAGAAAGGTGAAAAAATACCCAAAAAGACTTTTGCCAAATTTGCAGAAGATGAAATAGAGTGGTTGGATATGTTGCAATATTTGTACGATGAGCAACAACTTCATGTCGTTCCGAAAAAGCTATACAGCAAGGAATATATTGCGCGAGCACATCTTCGATATTATATGGAATATGATTATGTGTATGAAGAGTTGAAGGATATCAAACTTCTAAAAAAACTGAACAAAAAGCGAGCAGGAGAAGAAGAAATCCTTTATTTCTACAACTTCAAAGTGCAAAATTCAACAACAAATTATCTGGCTGTAGTGACTCAACCCAAAGCTGATGATAAGTTTGAATTTTACTCCTACGTATTTGATGTGTCAGAAGAGTACGACCCAAAATCCTCTTTGGAAGAACAAATAAACTCCTTGTTGGAATATTACGATTTTGAGTAATTCGTGTAGATTTGTGCTTTTTAATGAAAAATAGTTGAAGAGAAAGTAAATTAAGGAGCTTATAATTGGTAAATATTCCAGTCAATAAGGCTAAAATGTAAAATCATGGAGATTTTCAAAATCTCCATGATTTTGTTCTTAAATCCTTCTTTTCTTCAACTCTTCCATCCTTATTCGAGATGAAAGCACTGCGAGCGAAGACGAGAAAAATTATCAATAACCTGCCATTTGTCAATCCAGCAAAACGGCATCATCGAGTGGAGTACGGTCTGATCGAAGGAACACATCATTCGGAAAATGCACAACTAAGTATTCTACATTTTTCGCTCAATAAATCAGCTACGCAATATGTCAAAAAAGTCCTTAATCAAGCAGCCTCTTCGCTTGGAATGTCCACAGCTAATTTGAATGGTTATGCCTTTCATTCTGATTTCCCTTATTTAGATTTGCTTCCTAAAGCAGAATTTCAAGAGTATCAGTACTTATTCAAGCCAAAAGGCTATTTGTACAGCGTGTTTGGTGGTATGATTGATGGACTAGAAAATTTGGAAGACTACTTGGTGGTTTTGATGACACGGGATCCAAGAGATATTGTTGTATCTAGCTATTATTCAACGGCTTATAGTCATCCTTTGCCGAGTAAGCATAGCGATAAAGCAGATGATTTCTACGAAAAAAGAGCTACTACGCAACAAATGAATATAGACGAATACGCTCTGCAAGAAAGCGAAATTGTCTTAGAAGTTTACAATCGTTACATGGAACTGTTATTGGAAAAACATCCTACTTGCTACCTCACGAAATATGAAGATATGGTAGGCGATCATGAGCAGTGGCTGAGTAATCTTCTAACTTATTGTCAGTTGAATATTAAAGAAAATTTACGTCAACAATTGCTGCAACAAAACAAACGACTCAAACCCAAAGCAGAAAACGTAAACGATCATATGAGAAAAGGAGTGGCGGGTGATTTTCTGGAAAAATTGCAACCCAAAACGATTTCCATTTTAAATGATAAATTTGCGCACGTTTTAGAACGCTTTGACTATCTGTAAGACCGCTTTAATGCTAGAAGCCAGACCGTTTCACTGTCAGATCACTTCGCTGCGAGACTATTATTAGATAGCTTTACGGTTAAATGGTCTTATGGTTGTCAACCACTTTCAAATAGCAAAACAACCTCGAACAACTATCAAGCCAAAACATAAACTGTGAACAAGAAAAAGATACTACTTATAACGGGCTCAGGAAGAAGCGGAAGCACTTTGCTCTCTAAATTGTTGAATGAAATTGAAGGCTCGTTCAATGTCAATGAACTGGTATTCACGCACTTGAATGGTGTGGAGCGTGACTATCCTTGCAATACAGGCGATAAATTTTCAGAATCGCCGATTTGGCTAAAAATCATGGAAGCCTATCGGCAGAAAAATGAAGTGGATTTACTGAAATACGAACCACATCGCATTCCAAATACCCGCAAATTGGTGCGCGCGCAATTGTCACCTTTCTACAAAACAGATGAAGCGACCAACCAATATTTCAAAGAATATCAACAAGCGATCAAGGATTTATACTATTCCATTTTCGAGGCAACGAGTGCAAAAATGATTATTGATTCTTCTAAAATTGCACCTTTTGTGAATGTAGTGGCGCAAATGGAAGAGTTTGAAATTTACGTTTTGCATCTCGTACGCGACCCAAGAGCAGTAGCTTATTCTTGGCAGAAAACGATTAAGCGCACCGATGTACAGGCAGGAACGAATTTGTTCATGGAGAAGCGAACACCCAAGCGCAGCTCCATCCGCTGGCAGTTGGTGAACAAATTTGCAGAATCTTTGAAAGAAAAAGACAACTTACGTTACCATTATTTAAAGTACGAAGAATTCGCAAAGCAACCTGCTAAACACATCGCCGAAATCCTACAGTTTTTAGGGAAATCTCCATCTGAGATTCCTGTTAACGATAACCAAATTGCACTAAAAGCAATTGATTACGGCATTTGGGGAAATCCAAATGTGCGCCAGCAAAAAGATGTCGTAAAAGTACGTTACGACGACACCTACAAGCAAAAATTATCTTTCAGTGCGCGTCTGACTTCCACTTTTTGGTCTATGCCGATGCTAATGAAATATGGTTATCCGATTTGGTGATTAGCAGGGTTTCCACATTGAGCTATTGCACTGTATTAATCGACCTTATGGATTTTAGCGGAAAAAGCACCAAAAAGGCGTTAAGAACAAAATACTGTATGAGCCAAAACGAATTGTGGGCAAAAGCCAAAAGTTGGTGTAACCTCTGGATAAAGGTCTGAAAATCAGTTGTTAAGGCGAGTTTATTTTGTTTAGTCTTTTTAGTACTTTTGAAGCGTTAAAAAATCCATACAGTCTTGATTTTTTGTTTCTTTTTTATCAAGAAAAAAGAAAAAGTAATTGATAATCAAATACTTAGATTAATAAAATGTGGTCTTTACAGGAAAACCCTTTGGAGATTAGTTTTTAATGATGATGTA
>JBCDFY010000067.1:0-29548 GCA_039176995.1 Bacteroidota bacterium | reverse complement strand
CTTTAAGATGTTGTAAAACCGTCATAAAAACCTATATTTGTGACGTATATATTAGTCGTCTTAGAAACAAGTTATTGATTATTACACGAAAATTTTTACCAAGCCAAGACTACGTTGAAGAAATCCTCCATTGTTAAGTTTAATATTATCTGTAGTCTAGGTGTCTTACTAGCCCACTCGAATAAGTGAATCAACTCCTTGTTTCATTTTATATACCCAAGTTGTTTAAAGGTACTCGTATTTGAAGCATAGTGCTTCAACAAGCTAAAGTTATCATAACAAAAGATAGTTACAGCAGGCATTATTTTACTTTGTTGTATGAACGATAGCGTAGTCTTTTTTTGGATTCGGCTGTCCATTCTCAGTGGAAGTCGAATCTTTTTATCTTTGCACTTTTAAAAGAACTTCTTCTTTCCTTCAATACTTCAACTGTTTTCAATTGCAAATATTAGCCAAGACTTTTTACGGACTCGAACAAGTACTCGCAGATGAACTAACTGTTTTGGGTGCAAAAAATATAGAAATTTTGCATCGAGCTGTACGCTTTGAAGGGAATCAAAAACTGTTATATCGTACCAATTTTGAGTCGCGCATGGCCTTGCGATTCCTTATTCCTATTCGGACATTCAAGACCAAGCACGAAAATCATTTTTACAAAAGAATACAGGAAATTGATTGGCAGAAGTACCTCGACTTGAAGACTACTTTTGCGATTGATGGCGTCACACATTCCAAGTACATGAAGCATTCTAAGTACTTGGCACTCAAGTGTAAAGATGCTATCGTCGATCAGTTGCGTCATCGTTTTGATGGTCAGCGACCTTACATTAATACCAAAAATCCTGATTTGCGCATCAACGTGCATTTATCGAAAGATAATCTTTGCACGGTCTCTTTTGATAGTTCTGGGAGTTCTTTGCACAAAAGAGGCTATCGTGTTGCCTCTGTGGAAGCCCCCATCAATGAAGCCTTGGCAGCAGGTATGATTGTGCTTTCTGGTTGGAAAGGAGATACTGCTTTTGTCGATCCAATGTGTGGTTCTGGAACGCTTCCAATTGAAGCTGCTTTGATTGCTCGAAATATTCCTCCACAGTGGCAGCGCAAAGAATTTGGCTTCCAAAAATGGCGTGATTTTAATGCAGATTTATGGAAAGAGGTGAAGGAAAATGCGCTTTCCAAAATACGAGAGTCCGACGTTCCTATTTTGGGTTTCGATCAAGATTTTAATGCGTTCCAAGCAGCTTCCAAGAATGTTGCGCAAGCTAATTTGAAAGAAGTCGTAAAAATCACTTGGAAGAAAATGGAGAAAGTAGAGCACGATTTGGAAGAAGGTGTATTAGTGACAAATCCACCTTATGATGAGCGACTTGCGGAAGATAATATCGCTGCTTTGTACGGCGGTATTGGCGATCAACTCAAGCAAAAATTTACGGGTTTCGATGCTTGGATCATTTCTTCTAATCGCCAAGCCTTGAAGCATATTGGTTTGCGCGCCTCTAAAAAGATTGTTTTGTTCAATGGTCCGCTGGAGTGTCGTTTTCAGCATTATGAGCTGTATCGGGGAACGCGGAAGAGTAAATAGTGGTGTTTTTTACTACATAGTCACAGTAGTTTGTTTCACATAGCGCACAGCAGTTTTTGCCTCATTGAACGTATAGTTTTATGAAGTAGAAACAATCAAGTATCATTCAAAAAACTTCCTGCATTCCTATGAAAAATCTATTTGTTGCTTATCCTAGATTGACTTTTATTCTACTTGGAATTTACGCCTTAGAGCAATGTTGCTATTTCTATGCTAGTCAAGCGTATACCAATTTAGCTTTTGTTGATGTATCTTTTTTTGGTATAGATTACCTTCCCGTTCAATTGTTAGAAGGAGGAATGGTTGTATTCGGAGGATATTTAGCCAGCAGAATAAGCGATCAAAAGAAAGGATTGCTCTGGGGGTTGTCACTACTCTTGTTGGGACATCTGTTGACACTGCTTGGAAGTGCGTACCTCGCGCTACTAGGATATATTGTTATCACTCTAGGAAGTTCCATTTTCATATTAATCATCTATATTCATAACGCAATTCTTTACCCAGTTGCCAACGATTTTAAGGACAATAGCTTTATGTTTTTCTTCTTTACAACTTCCATTGCAGTAGGCATAATAACTATTGGAATAGATAGTATAATAGGAATTCCTGTTTATGAAGGATATGAGCCTATTGATTCGGTAAGTATATTATTAGGAGCTGTTATACTTTTTGGAATTGCCTTTTTGACTATTTATAACACTAAACAGATAGGTTATAATGTCGAGGAGGAAGAGAAAGAACTCGAACCTACCGATTATAAACCATTTTTGATATTTTTGGTGGTTGCTAATATACTCACACTTGCATACAGTGTTTTCCCAAAAATAGGAGATGAAGATCTTGATTTTTGGAATTATTCAATAGAATATAATCAAATCATTGCCTTAGGGATGCTTGCAATCATGTTGATTTTACCTTTCTTACTAATGCAAACTTCAAAGCATCACTCTAGACATTATCCCAAGATGCAAATACTGATTATAGGACTAGTCGCTGCTATGATCTTAGAGTTTTCTATTAGAACTACACTTTCTTATGAGATGAATACCTTCACTCATAACTTATTCACAATTCTCTACATTTTCTTACTCTCTCCTATATTATTTTCTATTCTGACTCATCTGCATTTTGATAAAAAAGGTATCATTATGTTAGGTATTCTTATCGGCTCTATTCAGATAACAATCAGTCTAGCGAATTACTTTTACAATTACTACAAGACTACAATCATTGTAGTAACAGGACTTCTGCTCATCGCTTTATTTATCTGGCTACGCGAAAACAAAGACTTCATTCTCGATTATCTAGCCTTGGATGAACCCAATCAAGAAATAGAGGAAGAGGAAAATGACGATGATCTTTTGAACCATCTGATTGGATGAAAAATAGTCAATTGAAATAAGATAGATGACAAGTACTCAGATATCGTTGATTAACTAATACAATCCAGAATAATTACCGCGTAAAACAAGTAAGTTGAGGTTTTTACTTTGCTTTTTGGCGCGCAGTAGTTTTTCTGGAGCGAGCGTTATTATTTGGCGAAACGCCCAAAAAAAAAGCTCGCACCAAAATGGTTTTTAGCCCGTAAGGGCGGACTCAAAAGCTCAATAAACTTAGTTTACAATGTAATAATTTTAACTTATTTTGTACCTCTTCGTTCTTCTTGGATAGTTGAAATAGTGAGAATACCTATTTTTAGGATTCGTTACAATACCGATTGATATGTACCATGAATTACTAAAAACTCATTTCAATAAAATTGTAAGATTCACTCCTAGTAAATTGGATACTATTGTCCGCTACTATCAAGAAAAAAAGGTAACTAAAGGTGAGTTTCTACTAAGAAAAAATGAAGTCCTACGATTGGAAGGGTATGTTGTGGAAGGATGCTTTAAGATTAGTACCATTGATGAAAAAGGAAATGAAAAGGTGCTCTATTTTGCCGCACGTGATTGGTGGGTGATGGATATTGACAGCTTTGCGAATCAAACAGCTTCCAGTCTTGATATCCAAGCCCTAGAGGATAGTACGCTTTTAGTTATTTCTAAAGAACGTAAGGAGCAGCTCTACCATGAAGTCCCAAAGGTGGAAAGATTGTTTCGCATCATGTATCAACGCTCCGTTGCCGCTTGGCAAAAGCGATTGGTGCGGAATCAAACGATGACCGCGGAAGAACGCTATCAGCATTTCATTAACCTCTATCCCGAAATTACAGAATTGGTGACAAATAAACTCATCGCCAGTTATTTGGGCATTACACAAGAATTTTTAAGCATGATTAGAAGAAGACGGTCAGAGAAAAAGGACTGAGCACTATTGCTAAAAAGACTTTAAAGCATGACTCCATTAAGGGTAATGGCTTTTTAAAATAAAAAATGAAGTAGAACTCACGTGTGTATCCCAAATTGCACCAATACTAAGAGTGCTTGCTGAGAGCGGCCTGTTTTGGCTTTGGATGGACGTCGAGTCCATCCAAAGCCATCGCGGTTTCTTAAGGACAAAAAATGGCTAAGAAGCCATTTTTTGTCCTTAAGAAACCTCGATCAAATCATGGCGGTTCGATGCCGCCATGATTTGAAAAGAGCAGAGATCAGATTTTCTGCTAATTCAAATCTTCTATAAAAGTATAGTTTGTTATACATACTAAAAAAGGACTTGCTAAATAATTCGAGAGGAATTCAACATATGGTGGTCTCTCTACCACAGATAGTGAAGATTTACTCCTATCTGTACTTTTCTTAGTTGGATGTCTATTATCGTTCTCAAAATATACACAAATGTGGTAGTGGGGTTAGCAGAATTTAGCTAAATAGCGATGTGCTCATTTGGTTTCTGAACAAAAAAGCTAAAATAGTCATGCATTTATTTAGTAATAGGAATATCAAAAATATAAAGCTACCGAGCTTAGGACTAGCACTGCTTCTAATCATAATTTCGACTTCAACGTCTTTCGGACAACCTGAGCCTCCGCTGGGTAAGCGTTGGGCAATAGTTGTGGAGTTATCAGATAGTTTCGAAGGTACGGAAGTTAATACAGAAAAGTGGTCGATTGATCCTAAAGAACACCACAGAACTAATTGGCCTGGACGAACCCCAGCAATATTTCATCCAGACTACATCACCCTAAAAGATGGACATTTAAACATTGAGGTAGGAAAGCTATCAGAACCTATCGTCGATTATACTTATAGTAATCCAGTAACCTATGACTACTACGGAGCAGGGTTAAGAGGATATAAATTAGCTTCTCAAGGTCATTATTTTGAGTGCCGCGCTAAAATGAACCAAACGGAAATGGGTGGAGGTTTTTGGCTGGCTGGTGGTGGAGCATGTGGACTATCTCACGAAATTGACATCACCGAATCGGTAGGACTGACCTCTAGCAGAACGGCTAATTGGGGAAAAGATTGGGATTATATCATGCACTCTAATACCTTTCATCACAAAACTGCCTGTAATGACTTAGATCGATTGAGTGACAAGATCAATCTAGATACAAAAAATCATGAGCGGTTTTATCGTTATGGTTTCTGGTGGAAAAACCCAGAAGAGTTACATTTCTATGTCGATGGAGAACTGGTCTATACAATCAAAGGGCCAACCGATTTTGACCATCCACTTACCTTACAATATGATATTGAAGCCTACGACTGGAATCCTTTTGACGATATCGGTGGAGGAAAAGTAGTATCTGGCACCAAAGAAGAACGAACAACGCTCGTCGATTATATCCATACTTTCAAATTGGTAGATGCCGATGATCCAAATGTGGAGGAATTTGATCCGAATGTGGTTGATAACGGGGATTTTGAAAGCGGAAGACTAGACTACTGGAGGTATTGGGGAGAGCTGGGAAGTGTTGTTTCTGAAAAAGAACACGTCCATTCTGGAGAATTTGCTATTGAACTGAAAGATTTAGGAGGAATAAATGAAGGCTTACACGTGAAACCGAATACGGAATACACGCTCTCTTTTGTCGCTAAAACGAATGTGGGAGGAAAGTTGAATATTTTTGTGAGAAACGGTGCAAGTGTTAGCGAGACCTTTACGGGTACGGATTATACGAAGCAAACGATCAACTTCACCACCGAAAATACCCGCAAAGTCGAAGTAGGATTTTGGACATTACAAAACACAATAGCCTACGTCGATGACATCGTAGTCGAAGAGGTCAATCCTACCCCCATAGTGTTTGACTTTGTAAAAGTCTTTAAAGAAGAAGAAGTGATCGTTGATGAAGAGGAAGGTGTAAGTATAGACAATACGAATCTGTCTGTTCCCCTACAATATAAGGTCAACCAAGAACGGGATCTTAATTTGAGATTGGTGAACGCTGAAAATGAATTGGTCTACAAATCACAAATTAATGCCTACCCTGGATATGCTAACCAACTTAATTTATTTGAACTTGATTCCATGCCTGTATCTGGAGATTACCTTCTAAAAGTAGATATACTACCAAAAAATGGTGAATTAGCTAATCCAATCGCAAGCACTGAAGTGAATTTTAGCTTGACTGATCCTAACTCGGTTCCGACCCCAGATAATTTAACTTTTTTCCCTAATCCTACATCCGGTGACTTATTTATAAGTGAGGATTGTAATAATAAAGAGTATCATATCTACGCCTTAGATGGCAAGAAATTACGCTCTGGTCTTGTACAAAATCAAATCATAGATCTTGATGGACTAGTTGAGGGCATTTACGTCATAGGTATTGAGGGGCAATTTGCTATGGTGGTGAAAAAATAGCCAGCTGAATATTATTTATATTCTACGAGCTGATACCGCTTGCGCCATGTTTGCAGCTGTTGCGTGTCAGTGAAAAGGAAAATTATAAAAACGCAATAATGAAATTTCGGATTCTTTGCCCGTTAATTGTACTTGTTCTGCTAATAAGCGCATTTGGTAAAACGGATGACCATGACAATAAAAAAGTAGTAAAGCTATTTAAAGATTGTCCTGAAAACATTGAGGTACAAGTTGTTGGAGGTCAAAAAGGAGCAGTGGTTGATTTTAATGTGCCCAAAGAAACAGTGGAATATACGGTAAGGCAAATTGAAGGACTTGCCCCTAGAGACACCTTTCCAGTCGGGACAATCACTAATACTTACGTGGCTACTAATAAGCTCGGTGATACCGATACCTGTAGATTTGAGATAGTCATCGTAGCATCCTCCAAAGAAGTCCCTTTCGCGCTCCAGTCTGGCGTACCAACTCCAGTTGGTAAAGTCTGGAAACCCGTGCAAGCATTGACGGATGAATTTGCAGGTGCAGCATTAGATGAAACAAAATGGAATATTGATCCACAAGGGCATTCCGAACTGAACTGGACCGGGCGACTACCTGCAATATTTCAGCGAGAAAGTTTTGGATGGGAGAATGGACATCTAACCATTGAAGCAGGGCAACTACCTGAACCCGTCACCATAAGTCCTTACGGCAGTCCAATGACGTATAAATATTACGGAGGCATCCTTCGGTCGCGAGTAACCTCTACCATAGGGAACTATTACGAATGTAGAATGAAGATGAATAAAACGGAAATGGGTGGCGGATTTTGGTTGTGCCACAAAGGAGTGTGTGGTAAGAAACATGAAATTGACATTACGGAATCTGTTGGCTGTCTTACTGAATTGACGCATGACTGGGCAAAAAGATGGGATCAGATTATGCACTCTAATACCATCCTCAGAAAAACACAATGCAACGAGGAGGAAAGAAGCCAAGGTGCGGCTTATCCATCGCAAAAGAACCATGAGAAGTTTTTTGTGTATGGATTTTGGTGGAAAAGTGCAACGGAACTACTTTTCTATTTGGATGGAGAACATATTTACACTGTGACACCTCCAGTGCCCTTTGACGAAAACTTGTTTATGCAGTTTTCCATAGAAGCCTATGATTGGAATCCAATACCAGAAACGGGTAGTCAAGTAGCGACCGCTAGTCTAGCAGATAGAACTACTTACATTGACTATATACGGACTTTTCAACTGGTGGATGAATAACTGTAGTAAGAGTTTGTCTAAAATTCCATCAATTTGCTCACTTTCGCTCAATCATAAAAACTTAGATAAGCTCTAAAGCCAAACAAGTTAATAATTATATTATGAAACAGACATCCATTTTTTCACTGATTGCAATCAGTCTAGTCATCATAATGCAATCGTGTACCCAAACCGCTCAAAAACCGAATAACCAAAGTGCTTTCCCGTTCCTTCTTCCAAAAGAAAAACCAAATAGACCTCTGAGTGCTGCAATGGAGAGAAACTATACAAAATATATGGCACCAAGACCTGAAGACAACGAACTCTACACGCAGTTTCGATATACCAAGCTAGAAGGCTTTGACTATAACAATCATGATGGTACAATATCTCGTCGTGATCCCTCTAAAGTCATTTTTGAAAATGGTAAATACTACCTTTGGTACACCTATCGAAATACACCTGTAAAACCCGTTGGCGGAAGAAATGCTCACTTGGCTAATGATACTATTCCATCTGCCGATTGGGATTTATCTGAAATATGGTATGCCACCAGTACCGATGGTTTTACCTGGGAAGAACAAGGTGTGGCAATACCTCGTCCTCCAAAACCTAAATTAGGATGGCGCTCTGTAACTACCACTGATATACTCATCTATGAGGGTAAATATTATTTGTATTATCAAGGATTTATGGAGGCGAGCGGAAAGCGTGGCGATGATTGCCCCGTAGCAGTTTCTTATGCTGACTCTCCCGATGGACCTTGGACTCAATACGATAAAGTTGTAGTTGAAAATGGTAAAGAAGGCGAATGGGATCAATATTCAATACATGACCCTCACCCATTTGTTTATAAAGACAAAATATACCTGTATTACAAATCTGACTTTGATGGTGATCCTAACCTAGTCCGAATGACCGGACTAGCCATTGCTGACAACCCTCTAGGTCCCTTCAAGAAACACCCTTTAAACCCTGTCATCAATTCGGGACACGAAACGGTTATGTTTCCATTTAAAGAAGGAATAGCAGCGATGGTACTAAAAGATGGGAACGAACATTTTACCATTCAATATGCCAAGGATGGCGTTAACTTTGAAATAGCATCAATCGTTGAAATGATGCCTGGAGCTCCCGGCCCATTTACACCTGATGCCTTTGCCAATAACGGAAACGGTAGAGGAATTACTTGGGGAATTTCACATCTTTCACCAGCATTTGGTTGGGGTAGAGGAAGTATTTTGATGCGCTTCGATTGCGACTTAAATCTTGATGTGCATGATCCTGAAATGAAAAAACACGAACAATATCATTTCAATCCAGAATACTATTACAGCAAGGGGTTAAGTAATGAACAAAGAGCGCGAATTCAAACAGAAAATGAAGCTCAAATTACAAGTAAATAATCTCCGTTCGCTCAGTCTATTGGCTAGATTTCTATAAAAGGGTTTACCAAAAATCACTTTTGGCTGTCCTTCCGCTTCGCGGTTCTCTTCGTTGAAAAGATACTTAATCTTTTCTGCTACGCAACACTGCGTTCATTATTTAAACTAGTTTAAGAATTTTGATATGCAGATGCTTTAGTTTTGCTGCTCATCAATTTTTTGAATAAAAAGTAAGTCATGTTTCAAAATACTATTTTGTTAACCTTCTTCTTATCTCTTTTCTGTTTTTCTCAAAGCTTTGCACAACAGCCCAATCAGCTTCAGTTAGCAGGAGATATTACCGCAGATCAGGCAACCACCATTTTACAAAAAGCAGAAAAAATAGCCGAATCTCAAGGAATTCTCGTCAATATCGCTGTAGTAGACGCTGGAGCGAATCTAAAAGCATTTCTACGAATGGATGGCTCTTATCTAGGCAGTATCGATGTAGCCATCAAGAAAGCAGAAACTTCCAGGTATTTTAATTGTCCAACGGGAGATTTAGGAAAAATTACCCAACCTGGTACCGCCATCTATAATATCGAACACTCCAATGGAGGTCTAATCACTTTTCCAGGAGGTGTTCCCATCAAAGATAAAGATGGCGTCATAATCGGAGCGATTGGTATTAGTGGGGGCACGATTGAGCAAGACCACCAAATAGCCAGTGAAGCAGCGAAGTCAATATTATAAAAAGCATCGCTTAACCTTAAGCGAAGAGTCCACCATGACACTTGCTCTGTAAGCCTTTGGGATTGCCGAGCGGCAATTACTAAATGGACAAAATTCTACTATAAACATTCTCAAACATGATAAGATTTTTAATTTACACTTTAGTAAGTGTCTCCTTTTTCCAAGGTACGATGCTTCATGGGCAAAGTCAATTCAAGCTCATGCCCGTAAGTCAAGTTGAAACCTCTCAAAACACCGTAACCTGTACGGTTTATGAAATAGAAAATGTAAACTATTTATACTCAGGAGGAACTAGCAATAAAATTGATGTATTCAAAATAAGCGGAGATGGTGAAATGCAATCCGTAGCTAGCTATGATGCAGATGGAAATAAAGGAGGCATTAGAGGACTAGTTGCAGATCAAATTGAGGGAAACCATTTCTTGTTTGCAGGTCTGAAAGGTGCAAACGCAATAGAAGTATTCAAAATTAATTCAGATGGCACCTTGAACAGCGTCTTTGTAATGCCTGATACGGATTCGACTTACCTAGAGAGAGTAATCACTTTACAAGTGGTTCATATGAAATCTGCTTCGTATTTATTTGCTGGAGGTCTAGAGACTAAGCCTGGTCTTAGTGCATACAAAATCACGGCGGAAGGAAAACTGGAGCATATACAATCTATGGCAGATAATGAACACCTTTACATGGATGGAATTATTGGTATGTCTGTACACAAAATCGATGGAAAGACCTTTCTTTTTGCCGGCGGTTTCCATGATAATGGTTTGGGGAGTTTCCGAGTTTATGAAGATGGACATTTCGTTAATATCAACAATATTGGCGATGACTATAATTTATATCTCAATGGAACCTACCCTGTCATATCAGCGAGCAAAGGAGGATGGAATTTTGTAGTAGTTGGTCACAGGCATCATAGCTATTATGAGCCAGGTACTTGGATCAAGGATAGCAAATCTTACTACTATCATGGCGATGCGGTCAGTGTATTTATAGTGGATGAACTTGGGCAACTCAAACCACGCTCTGCCTTCAAGGGCAACAGCGAGACAATGATTGAAGGACAGACCCGTTTGCATAAATTACCGTTGGATGATAAATACGATGTGATCGCTGCAGCAACTAGAGATAATAAGAGTATACAGCTTTGTCTTCTGAATAACAAGGGGAGGTTGATAGATGCTGGAAAGATCGATACTGGATTTGAAATTTATTATGGATTGGCTGGTCAGAAAATTGGCGAAAAATTGTTCTTATTTGCTGGCGATGTCAATGGAAGTAAAATGGTTGCTTATCGTCTTGATCCAGTTAAGGAATAGTTACAAATTAGGATTGTACGAAGTATTAAGTATTAGGTAAGAAAAATCTAGTATTTTTAGTGAGTTAACAATTCCAAAAGCAATCTAAATTAGACAGGCGGAGCAACTGACCGCCTAAGGAACTGTGAAATAATAATAAAACGTAAAAAATAACTAACTATGACAATGAACAAGAACATTAATGTATTAACGCTGCTGTGTTTAGCCATTTTTTGTAGTCTTATGGCTTGTTCCACAAAGGATGCTGAAACGCAAAAACAAGAAATCAGTAGCCAGAAAGCAGAGGTCAAAGCGGAAATGGAAGAGAAAGTCCTTAAACATATCGTTGCTTTGCAGTTCAAGGAGGAAATCTCCAAAGAGGAACGTGAAAAAGCCATTCAACGCTTCCGTGACCTAGAAGGAGAAATACCAGAAATATTAGCATTTGAAGGAGGTGGAGACATCAGTGTAGAAGACCTTAACAAAGGATTTACACACTGCTTTATTTTGACCTTCAAAGATGAAGCTGCTAGAGATGCTTATCTCCCTCATCCTGCACATATGGACGTTGCGAATAAGAATAAGCCTATGCTAAGTGATTTGCTAGTCGTTGATGTTTGGAGTGAGCAGTAAGAGTAGGTCGTCAATTGAAAGGCTTGATAAGTCCTAATGATTACTGGATTTGTAGCAACTTCTGTTTGGCAACCTTTGGTACTTTGTGGCTTACCGAGCCTAAAATCTTCGGTGGTGTAACAGAAGTAATACTACAAGTAGTTTCTGATTGCTAAGCCCGCAGGGATTGGTAAGCAGGAACTACGGGGCTTAGCAATCGCTTCGTAAACTTCACGCTTACCAATCCCAAGGCATTACATTTTTATCACTGCCAAATCTTCAATTTTAAAAGAAAAACCAAATCATCTCTACAAAGATTTGATCATTAGCCATTATAGCATTGAAATGCTCAATGCTATGACGGTATTACTATGCAAGTTTTTGTAATCAACCATCACAACATGAAAAAAGTAACATATACCATACTCTCCCTTTTAACAATAGCTTTACTCCCTCTCTCTGGTACTGCTCAAAAAGTGAACACCAATGTATTTTTAAGAGCACCTCAAGTCATCAACTACGACTTCACCCAAGAACAAGTCAATTACAACTCCGTCATGTCGGTTGGGATGGGATTCTCTCATAAACGAAAATTCATTGAACTAGCAACCTTCATAGATCGCAATGACATTTATGGTTTTTACACTTTCTTTGGACTCAATCTAAAATCGAAGGCATTATCTGATAACCTTAACTTATACACCAACTGGTTTGGAGAAGTCCTTTATGTTCCAACGCAATCCTCCTTAGATTCAGATGTTCTTGTCTACACTTCTGGTGTCTGTTTTTTTCTCAACTATGGCTTCGATTGGGGAGGTATTGGATTACCGCTTTGTATAGGAGGAGCATACAGTCAAAAGAACTTTAGTTTGAATACTAGAGCGATATTGAATATTTATCTCAATCTTAATTGAAGGAATATTTGGTTATTAAGAGACAATTTGGATAAAATACTGCCTTTTTGGCATTTTAAATCAAATATACTGCCTTTTTGACATTAAAATTCTTCTTCTTTTCACTTGGCACTTCCTTTGATCTATACTGGACGAAACAAAAATTAAAATACAAACCAAATATATTATGTATCTAATGAATCGTCCGAGAGTGTATAGAAGCACTCCAAAGCAACAATCTACTAGCAAAACTGAAGGAGCTTTTCGCCCTCGTGTAAATGTATTAGAAAATGAAACGAGTTATAAAATCTTGATGGCAGTACCAGGTTTTCAGCGTGAAGATTTGAACATCACGGTTGAAGATGAGGTGTTGACCATTGCTTCTCAAAAAACTTGGGAACAAGCTGAAGGTGAAAGTTGGACACACAAAGAATTTAAGCTAGGAACTTTCAAGCGTTCTTTTGTGCTACCAACGAATATCGATGCCAACCAAATTGAAGCAAAAGTGGAGAATGGTTTGCTAGAAGTGCAATTGGCGAAGAAGGCGAAGCAGACTATTGCAATCGCCTAGTTTGTCACGCAAAGTTTACAGAGCACGCAGAGTTGTGATTTTGCATCAATTGAAAATTGATTTTGCATAGCATACTATGTGCTCTATGCGAAGACGCTATGCAAGCTATGTGGTAAACCATTACCCCTGAAGAACTAAAATTTTGTTAAAGTTTAATTATTTAACCAACAAATTTTTGAAATAATGAGTCTAATAAAAGCATATAAGCATCCTATTGATGCGTTCGATCGTTTGTTTGATAGTTTCTTTGAGAACAATAACAAATTTTCGGAAATCGTTACAAAAGGTAACTTTTTAAGTCAGCCAAACGTCAATATTAAAGAAAGCAAAGATGCTTTTGAACTAGAATTGGCTGCACCGGGTTTGAAGAGAGAAGATTTTAATGTAGATGTTCAAAACGATCATCTAACGATTAAAGTGGAGCGCAAGCAAGAGCAAGAAGAAAAAGTGGAAGATTACAAACGCAGAGAGTTTAATTATACTTCTTTCAAACGTAGTTTTCACTTGGACAAAACCATCAAAGTAGAGGATATTTCTGCTGCTTATACCGATGGAATTTTGAAAGTCAACTTGCCAAAGCGCGAAGAAGCTAAACAACAACTTCGTACTATTGAAATTAGCTAGTCAACAGCACTAGACAAGATATAAAATTTAGTTAATAGGGTTTTAGGTGTTTATTCGGGAATCATGACCACACGTCGTGATTCCTTTTTGTTTTAGCACGCAAAGACGCAAAGTGTTTTGTGCATCACTCCTTTATAACTCGCATTGTAAGCTGATGTTCTCCTTGGCGGATTTGTAACAAATACAAACCTTTTGCCAAGTTGGAAAGTGAGAAATTTGCTTCTAACAGTTCTTGAGTTTTGTTCCACTGCAATTGCTGAATTCTTCTTCCCACTACGTCTTGAATTTCTATTGCTACCTCGCCGCGTATCTCATTTTGAATGCTTAATGTAGCGACACCTTGAATTGGATTTGGATAGATTTGAACGGTGGATGAATTTAAGTATTGATTTAGTCCTACTACATTGGTGTTCACAATCACTTTATTGCTGTAAGCAGAAGCTTCTCCATTGGAAAGCGCGCGCAAACGATAGTAGTAGAGCTGATTAATTTCAATATCAGAGTCTTCGTAGGTATTAATATCTGAATCTAATCGAGCGATTTCTTCGTAGCGAAAGTCTTCATTATCAGAGCGTTCTAAAGAAAGTTTAATATTACTGGAAGGAGTATCAAATGCCCAATTGAGTTGAATTTTTTCTGTTCCAACAAGCGAATCTGTTAGTGCATAAGGCGTCGGAAGCAAGGGACTGATGCTGCAATTATTGTCAATATATTCGACGGTGGCTTCGCGTAGATTATCGAACAAAGGATAAAAAGAATTGCCAGGGCAAGCGGTTGCACAACCATCGCGATGTCCTGAAACTTGCAACAAATTTTTGCCCGAAGGCGCGTGCCGAACGCGATCAATAGGATACAAATCTCGGTCGCAAGATTTCCATGCTAAGAATTGCACTAATTTATTGAACGCCTCTTCTGTCGGCGTAATATTTGTGAAATCACCGAGTAAACAAATACCTTCGGTATTGGTATTTCTTCCACAAAAATGTGCGCCGATCAAGTTGGTTCCTCTACCTTCATAAATAACGCCGTTTGGATCAACTAACCAATTATAACCAACATCGTCCCAACCGCGCGTATTGACATGAAAATCCCAAATGGAACGCACCACTGCCGACCAATCATTAGCAACGTTGACACCTGCGGAATGATGAACAATGAGATGCGTGACAGTATTCGCAGCAGGTGTTGAATCCTTTGGACAATCGCCCGAAGGACACCAATCTTCTCGCTCCTCAAATGCAGGTTGCTCGCAAGGGCAAGAGCGATTTTCTAATTGATTTCTGTTTGATGTATTTGTATTTTTGGTTGTTTTCCCTGGACTGTAAAAATGGATTTTCAATTGAAGAAGAGTCGCTTGCTTTTTCATAGAATTCTCCCACTGATATTGAAAAAAGCGATCTTTTTTTCTTGCAAACATCAATTCGCTCACCCAGCCTTCTTCGACTTCACCTTCATGTATATCTTTTTTTACTTTTTCCCAATCTTTCCAATTTTCACCGTTTTCCGAAAACCGTATCCACAGCTCCAAGTCTTCTAATTCATGCGTAATAGAATAAGCTAAAAAAGGAGTAACTTTCTCAATAGGAACAACTTGTGAAGTAGAACGATAAATGATTCTAGCGTCTTTCAGCTTCGATATTTTTTGAATTTGATCAGCTTGATTGAGCAGGAGAACTGCTCGTTGAGGAGCTTGAGCGAGTAAAAACGTTGCGCTCAATAAACTGCAAAAGAAGGGGAGAAACGTTCGCATGATGCCAAGTTTAATAGAGCTTGTTTGTATCTTTTTCTTTGAGTGAAAAACAGCCATTTGCTCACCGATTATTAATTTTCAAACAAGCTCTTAGTGATAGAAGGGAAATCAGCAGTAGTAACGAAGCCGCGAACTGGAATGTTTTTCAGTTGATACTTTGCTATTTATCTTCCACAATTTAGGTCGATAACTATAAAACACTACAACTATGATACTCTAACCCACCTCTGTTTTCATGTCACTCAAAATAGAAAGCAAAGCATTCGTGATTTGTGCGCGCGTCATATTGGCTTGCGGAAATCCAATAGTACCACTATTCTCGCTTTGCTTCAATTGACTCAAGCGCGAAGATTGCATGATGACTTGCGTGTTGAAGTCTTTCAGAGGCGTTTCGGAAGTCAGTTCTAGCATTTCGTCTATGGCTTTTCGGAGATTCGCTTGCCCGATGTGTCCTTGTACTTGTCCTAATGCTTGAAGTAGTTCATTTTTTTCCATTCTATTTTGCTTTAATGATAAGCCGTAATTTAAGCATTATCACAGCTATTCACCACATAGTTACAGTAATATTTTACATAGCAAACAGCAGTATTTAATTGGATGATTTTCTAACATTCAATATGAAAAGTGCCCAACCAACAATAAAAAACGTCCCTCCAATTGGGGTAATAGGACCAATCCATGACCAGCTCGCAATACCTAAAAAATCTCGACAAGCTAGTAGATAGATAGAACCTGAAAACAGGAAGATACCGATCAAAAAACACCATGCTACCCAACGTAGGGCTGTCGAAAACTCTAGATGCAATAAAATAGCAATGAAAAGCATTCCAAAGGCGTGATAAAATTGATAGCGAACGCCTGTTTCAAAAGTATCAATTTGTTCGGACGTGATTTTGTCTTCTAAACCATGTGCGGCAAATGCACCCAATATGACAGCTAGTAAAAGTAAAATACCGCTAATTTGTAAAAAAGTTTTAGTCATAAGTTGATATTTGTGTTTGCTTTAAAACAGGATACTCGTCTATGATTTCGCGATCGTGCTCGTTTGGAAACGAGCGAATATAGATTTGAAGTTAGGAAACGTCAAAAATCGGTTGTTGATCAGATGCCATAGATTGTAGCTCTTGATAGCTTCTATAAACAAAAAATCATGAAACAAAGATCGTGGATAATTGCATTAGTTGTAGCTGGAATTGGTTTATTCTTAATCATTTTAAATTTTAAGTCTTCTGCTGAGCTTTGGGATGCTGTGCCTGAAAACAGCGCAGTGGTTTTACGGACTAATTTTAAGGGTTTGGACAGCTTACCTAATTTATTTGTTGTTCAACAAATGCGGAAAGATCATGGCTTACTGGATCGGTTTAAGTTGTCAAGGAATCAGCAACTATTGACAGTACTTCAAACTGGAACGCCCGAAGGCTTCAATGTACTTTTTATCACAAATGTGCCAAATGATTTTCAGGAAGAACAACTTCTGAATAAGTTACAAGTTTCTCAACTACAGGGAGTTAAGGTGTACAGAAATGGTCAATTCGCATTTGCGAAGCACAAAGGTTTACTGTTGATTGCTCCTCATGCAATGCAAGTAGAAAGTGCGGTTCAGCAGTTGAATTCGGGGCAAAAAATTAGTAATCCACCGAGTCAAAATTCTACAGATAAGGTCTTCCTTTTTCCAAAAAATATCAACTATTTTCTAACGCCTTTGATAGAAACAGATTTGAGACACGCCATTCGAGCATTGCGCACCATGGATAGTGTTTTAAGTGGACAGTGGCAAGTGAGCAAGCAAGGATTTATGTGGAAAGGAAAAATGAAAGGGCTAATTCCGCAGCTTTCCTCCACTGGTTTTGAAGCAAGTAATGCCTTGGCAGTTTTGCCTGAACATACTACCTTTTGCTTTCGTGGAAAATTGGATTTTGAAATACTGCGTAGTCGAATTCAGGAAGCGTTTTTAGACTATCCTACAATAGACTGGTTTGGGAGAGAAATGATACTTGGAGCGACGAGTAATCGTACTGGGAATTTTTTGATTTTGGAATTGAGCGAACAAGGAAAGGCTGCTTTAAAAGCATTAGAGGAAAACAACAAAATGCGCGTTCGTCAGCACTTGATGTTTACGACTTACAGCATCAATCAAATCCATTTTTTTGCTTATGATGATCGCTATTTATACCTTTTTGAAAATGAAAAAAATTTGCAGAGTTGGATCAATAAATACAGCGCAGGAAAAGTCTTACAAAATGAAGAAAGTATTCAACAGTTACAAGCAAAAAATGCCGATTTTCGGCATGAATTCATGTATCTTAATACTCGAAATTTAGAAGAAGATGTGAAGAAAAATATTCGATTAGACTGGCAAAATTCCTTTCGGTCGGATATAGAAATCTTAGGAAATAACACACATCTGCTGGTAACTTTCAAGCAGAAGACGGATAGCGTTGAAGTTATGATTCATGCCTTAAAGCAAGACAAACAATTCCGAACACAAACTGCCGAAGTTTTGCTTCCCATCGAATTAAAAACAGCAGCTGCGATTCCACCACAATTCATCAATTTCAATAATCAAGAATACTATTTGGTACAGGATGAAGCGTACCGTCTATCTGCCTTCGATCAATCTGGAAATTTACTTTGGGAAGAAGAACTCGAAGATCAAATTCTCTCCAAAATTCATCTTTTGGCTAATGGAAATTTACTATTCAATACTGCTTTTCGAGTGCATTTATACGATTTGGAAGGACAAATAAAATCGGGTTATCCATTTGAATTACAGCCAAAAGCAACGCTTGGACTTTGTTTGGTGGATTTCACGCAATCGGGACGTTATCATTATCTATTAGCGTGCGAAAATGGTAGTATTTATGGCTACGATTTGGAAGGGAACAGACTAGAAGGTTGGAATCCGAAAGATAGTATTGGAACCAATATCATGAGTATTCAACATTTCCAAGATACGGAGCGCGACTTCATCGTCCTTGGGGTAGATAGTACGATTCAAGTTTATAATCGTTTAGGCGATTTGCGCTTTCCAATTTACACCGATACGATGCTTCTGAACGCCCCAATTGCTTTTCAAACAGACAGCTCTTTTCCAAGAATTGTCAGCATAGACAACCGCAATCGAATACACATCATCAATTTAGAAGGAGTCAGCTTCAAATTGCGACTTCAAAAACCCCTTTCACCCAATTTTAAATTCCTTTTTTCCAATGTTTGGGGCGATGAACGAAAGGATTATATCTGTTTGAATAACAATAGATTACAAATCTATACTTATGATGAGAATAATAAATTTGAGCTACGCAGCGAAGTGAAATTAGAACATCCACAAGACACCATCTTCGAAGTACCTTATCAAGGAAAAAATTGGATTGGAATGGTTTCCAAAAGTGCCAATCGAGTGGATTTATACGATGGTATGGGAATGCGTCATTCGGCTTTTCCATTGGCAGGGGATCAGGTTTTTAGGATTGAGGAAGATCGATTGTTGACCGCTAGTGAGGAACAGATTTTGCTGTATCTGTTGGAGTAAGATTTTAAAAGACGCTCATTCTTATGCCTTGCAAATGACAGAAAAAATTAAAAATTAGCGTAAATTCGCAATTGAAATTAAATTTAGCGAATTTTCGCTGTACATAAGTCTTGCATCTAAAAAATTAGAACCATGAATTTCAGCCTAACTGAAGAACACCTAGCCGTAAAAGAAGCCGCAAGAGAATTTGCGCAAAAAGAATTGAAAAAAGGCGTGATTGAAAGAGATCGCGACATGGCTTTCCCAAAGGAGCAAATCCGCATGATGGGAGATCTTGGATTTTTGGGAATGATGGTCGCGCCAGAATATGGCGGTGGCGGAATGGATACGCTTTCTTATGTGCTAGCAATGGAGGAATTATCTAAAATTGATAACTCTTGTTCAGTCATCATGTCCGTTAATAATTCGTTGGTGTGTTGGGGAATCGAAACTTTTGGAACAGAGTCACAAAAAGCAAAATACTTACCAAAACTAGCAAGTGGCGAATGGATTGGTTCGTTCTGCTTATCCGAGCCAGAAGCAGGTAGCGACGCAACGAGTCAGCGTACTACGGCAATTGATATGGGTGACCACTATCTGTTGAACGGTACGAAAAACTGGATTACGAATGGTAGTTCTTCCAGTATTCATCTAGTGATTGCGCAAACGGATGCAGAAGCTAAACACCGTGGCATTAACGCATTCATCGTAGAAACGGATTGGGATGGCGTGAATATTGGAGCGAAGGAAGATAAATTAGGTATTCGTTCTTCTGATACCCATACGATCATGTACAATGATGTGAAAGTACCTAAAGAAAATCGCATCGGAGACCACGGCTTTGGTTTCAAATTTGCAATGAAAACGCTTTCTGGTGGACGTATTGGAATTGCTGCACAAGCCTTAGGAATCGCGGCAGGTGCTTACGAACTATCAGTAGCTTATTCTAAAGAAAGAGAAGCCTTCGGCAAGCCAATTAGTCAGCATCAAGCCATTGCTTTCAAACTGGCAGATATGGCAACTGAAATCGAAGCGGCGCGCTTGATGGTTTATCGAGCTGCTTGGCTAAAGGATCAAGGCATGAATTATGATTCGGCGAGTGCCATGGCAAAATTGTATGCTTCCGAAGTGGCAATGAAGCACAGTGTAGAAGCTGTTCAAGTACATGGTGGTTATGGATTTGTGAAAGAATATCACGTAGAGCGTTTGATGCGCGATGCTAAAATTACGCAGATTTATGAAGGTACTTCTGAGGTACAGCGCATTGTCATTTCCAGAAATGTATTGAAAGGACAATTGGAGCTTCCAGTGTTCAGTAGGGAGCAATTAGTAGGTGCATAAAGCGTATTAATATTAGGGTTGTACGAAGTATTAAGTATAGGCTGTGCAATCTATCAAAAAAAGTTCCCCAACTTTTTAATCCTTATGGAGATCAAAAAAAGTATGCTTTTCACGTTACTTAATTCAAAATACGAAAAAGATTTGCCATTGTGAAACATCCGCAGTCTAATCACGATTGGTACTGAATTAAACAACTGATTAACAGTGCTTTAAAATAATTTGGATTGAGCTTTTTTTTAAGGAATTCTTATGACAAATTGTTATCATTTTTGCTTTTCAAGTAACTTATTTTATTAACCCAAAAAGTAATTCGTGCAAAAAAGTTCGGGGAAGAAATATATCTTGTTTGCACAGCCTATATTAAGTATAAGGTATTAGGTAAGCAAAATCTAGCTGACAAAGCATAAAATCTAGTATTTTTAGTGAGTTAATAGTTCCAAAATCTAGGTTTTATCACAAAACTTGTAGTTCTAGTACTCAATTCCAAATACTTCGTACATGACTAATTAAATATTAGAAAAAAGCAACAAGTTTTCGATTGAGTTGTTGCTAAAGAAGAGTCGTAAAATGAGGTTTTGCGGCTCTTCTTTTTTTACCACAATAGTCACATTAGTTGATTTCACAGAGCGCACATAGTTAGCGATAAGTAATACGACCTAAAAAAGAAGATAATAAACTTGCCAAGTTTGAATTCCATTATTTAGGGTAACGTGCTTAACTGCTGCACCACATAGTTTATGTGAAAATACTACATGAACTTAAGTGGTAAACAAATCCTTAAACTTTGAGAGGAACATATAAAATAGCGACACTCTTTGGCATACCTATTCAGGTGCATTGGTCATTTGCATTGATTTTGGTCTGGACGATTTTTTCTGGCTATTCTGACGGCAGAAGCACTACCGAAACATTGTGGCTAAACCTACTGGTTTTGACCTTATTCGTCTGTGTGGTCATGCACGAATATGGTCATGCCTTGACGGCGCGTCGTTTTGGTGTCAAGACGAGAGATATTATATTGTTGCCGATTGGAGGAATAGCGCGTTTAGAAAAACTACCTGAAAAACCAATGCACGAATTTTTAGTAGCGATTGCTGGTCCCGCGGTGAATATTGTGATTGCAGGAGTTCTTTTTTTCGGCTATTTTTTACTGAATGACCAAAGTAGTATCCTACAGGTCATTTACTACGAAAATGGCGCATTTCTTGCTCGTACTTTTATCCCTTACCTAGTTGGCATGAACATTTTTCTTGCCGTTTTCAATCTTATTCCCGCTTTTCCTATGGATGGTGGACGCGTACTTCGTGCGTTGCTTTCTACTAAACTAGATCGCCTAAAAGCCACACAAGTTGCTTCTATTATTGGTCAAGTTTTCGCGGTACTTTTTATTTTAGCAAGCGTTTTTCTACCCGCTTTCAAAAGTCCAATGTTTACATTATTGGGTATCTTCATCTTCTTCGTTGCAAGACAAGAGCATCGTGCCTTAAGACAAGAACGTCGATTGAATGACACACCCATTTCTGATCTCTACCGCCAAGACTTCACCAAGCTAGAGCCACACGATACCATTCGTACTGCCATCACGGTTTCCAACATCAAAAAAGAGAAAGATTTTTTGGTCTTCAATGACCATGAGCAAGTCATTGGAATGCTCCATTCGCTTTTTATGAAAGAGGCTGAAGAGCAAAATGACCTAGAAGCTCCCGTGATTCTTTACATGACGCAACTCTTTGATTATGTCAGAATTACAGATTCTTTGCTGCACGTTTTTAAGAAAATGCAAGCCAACAGTTATGCTATTTTACCTGTCGTAGAAGAAGGAAAAATTGTTGGCGTCATTGACCGAACGATCATGGAAGCATTTTTCAGAGGAAAGGGAAAGAAAAGCTAATCCTCCATACTTTTCAATTAAAAAAAGCAAAATTTCAAAAATTATTATTTAATTGCTATTCGATTGAAATTCACTTACAAATAAAGGAAAGACAGCCAGTTGCGCAAACACTTATGCTTGCTAAAAGCAACGTCAAATCAACGATTCAACAAATCAGCAGTTCAGTAAAAGAGATAGGCTGTCCTTCCAAGAACAACCAACACTATGGCAGCAAACACCTACAAAAGAACTCCACTTTGGTACAAAGACGCGATCATCTATGAATTGAACATCAAAGGGTTCATGGATAGTGATAGCGATGGCATCGGCGACTTTAAAGGACTACTTTCCAAATTGGATTACCTAGAAGATTTAGGCGTCACCGCGATTTGGATTCTACCCTTTTACCCTTCTCCACTGCGTGACGATGGTTATGATATTTCCGACTATTACACGATTCGTTCTGCTTATGGCAATTTGGAAGATTTTCAGTTATTTTTGGATGAAGCACACAAGCGAGGACTAAAAGTCATCACCGAATTGGTCATTAATCACACCTCCGATCAACATCCTTGGTTTCAAAAAGCAAGGCACGCCCCAAAAGGTAGTCCAGAAAGAGATTTTTATGTGTGGAGCGATACCGAAGATTTGTATCGAGATGTGCGTATTATTTTCCAAGATTTCGAGCCTTCCAATTGGACTTGGGATCCAGTCGCCAATGCGTATTATTGGCATCGGTTCTACTCACATCAGCCCGATTTGAATTTTGATAATCCAGCTGTTCAGGATGAAGTATTCAAGATACTAGATTATTGGGCAAACATGGGAATTGATGGCTTCCGCTTGGATGCCATTCCTTATTTGTTCGAGCGCGAAGGCACAAACTGCGAAAACTTACCAGAAACCCACGTCTTCCTCAAAAAGCTAAGAACGCATATGGATACGCACCACGAAGGCTTGCTCTTCCTAGCAGAAGCAAATATGTGGCCAGAAGATTCCGCTTCCTATTTTGGGGATGGCGATGAGTGTCATATGAATTATCATTTCCCTTTGATGCCACGGATGTATATGTCGCTCAAAATGGAAGATCGGCATCCAATCACCGATATTTTTGAGCAAACACCCGAAATTCCGAAGAACTGCCAATGGGCAATGTTCTTGCGCAACCACGATGAATTGACGCTAGAAATGGTGACGGACGAAGAGCGGGATTATATGCGTAAAAACTACGCTGCTGACCCAAAGGCACGCATCAATTTAGGTATCCGTCGCCGCCTCGCACCACTTTTGGATAATGATCGCAATAAGATCGAACTATTGAACGTCTTGCTTTTCTCCTTTCCTGGTACGCCTGTACTATATTATGGCGATGAAATTGGGATGGGCGATAATTATTATCTAGGTGATCGAGATGGCGTGCGTACACCAATGCAATGGAATGCCAATCAAAATGCAGGTTTTTCGGAAGCCAATCCGCAATCACTTTATTTACCAGTTATTATTGACCCCGAATACGATTATAAATACATCAATGTTGCGCGCCAACAGCGCAACACCAATTCGTTGCTTTGGTGGACCAAACGCATTATCGCTACACGCCAACGTTACCAAGCCTTCGGACGTGGAAGTATGGAGTTTTTAGCTCCAAGCAATGGGAAAATTCTAGCGTTCATTCGCAAACACGAAGAAGAAACGATCTTAGTAGTCGTCAATTTATCGCGCTTTGTGGAAGGTGTTCATTTAGACTTACAGGAGTATCAAAACTATACGCCAGTTGAAATTTTTGGGGATAGTGCATTTCCAAATATCAGCGACGAACCTTACTTCTTGACGCTTTCACCGCATGGTTATTATTGGTTCGAACTGCAGCCGATAGAAACGCTACAATTGACTGCTAAAGAGTTGCGCTCGCCAGCCATTAAAGCACAAAGTTTTGCGGAGGTCTTCAATGATAAAAAGCTAACCGCTGCGGTTTTGCCCAAGTTTTTCAAGAAAGTTAATTGGTTTGGCAACAAAAATCGAGGAATAGAGAATGTGGAGTTGATGGATAAAGTGCTTTTTGAAGCAGGTGATCATCCTTACGCCATTTTGATTGTGAAAGTCAATTTCCGAACAGGCATTCCTGAAATTTTCCAATTGGCAGTTACCTTCCGAGAAGTGAGCGATTCAGATGATGTTTGGCTAAAAGAAGAAATGATTGGTGTGGCAGATATCAATGGAAAAGGAGTATTGGCAGATGCCTTTTTCGATGAAGTCTTTCGATTGGCGATCGTTAATGATCGGGCTAAGTTAATAAAGGACAAATCGCTTCATTTTGATCTTTCAGAAGAAATTTCAGAGGTAACAGAATCTAGTATTCGACGTTCTTCTGGACAATACGTTTCCGTAGAGTACAAAGAAGGCTATTTCGTCAAATTCTACCGTCGCGTAGATGTAGATACCAATCCTGATTATGAAGTGAATCAATGGCTAACTGAAGCCGATGACTTCGATAATGCACCAAAATTGTTAGGCGGTATTTTTTATCGTGGGAAACGTGGATTCAACACTTCTCTAGCGACGATTCAACCGCTAATTTTGCATCAAGGTTATGGTTGGGATTACGTCAACGATCATTTAAAACGCTTACTAGAAGTTGCGACTGTAAATGCTGAAAACCAGTCACTTCCGTCGAAAAGTATTAGTATGTTTGATGGTGCATTGCCTCATGAAGAATGGGCTTCTTTGCTACAATCTTCTGATTTGAAAGCCTTCTTGGAGCGCATTGATTTGATTGCTCAACGCACCGCGCAGATGCACTTGGCTTTGACTAATTTATCTCCTTTGGGGGATGAATCCTTCAAACCAGAACTGTTCTCCCTGCACTACCAACGCTCACTCTATTCCGCCCTCAAATCTTTGGTGCGTATTAGTCTAAAAACGCTTAAAGAGAGCCTGAATCAGCTATCGGAAGAAGCGCAAACGAGAGGGAAAAAAGTATTGGCTGCCGAGTCCAATATGATGGAGTACTTTAAGCGAATTTATGTCCATAAATTCTCTGCCTCTAAGATTCGTATTCATGGAAATTTCCATTTGGAGCAAATCATGATGTTGGGCGACGACATTCAAATTGATGACTTTGATGGCACTTATGATCGTCCATTCAGTGAGCGAAAACTGAGAAAATCGCCATTAATGGATGTCGTCACTTTGTTGCGTTCCATTCATTATACGACCATCAATATCAAGCAGCAAAATCCAGAAATAGCAGACATTGAGCAAATTTTGGACTATTGGTATGAAGGGGTAAGTGGACAGTTTTTAGCAAGCTATAGAGAAGAAATAGAAAAAGCTAATATCGCAGAGTTTATCCCCGATGATGCAGGTGATTTCCGAATTCTGATGGAAGTTTTCATGCTCGAACGCGCTTTGAAAGAGTTATTTTATGAGCTGAATTACCGTCCAGAGATGGCAATTATTCCCATTGAAGGAATTTTGGATTTGTTGGAGCTGTAATTGATATTGATCTGTCTAACTGTTGATTCGTTGATTTGATCCGGATCAACAGTTGGACAGTAACGTTTACTAAAGTCGTATCAGTCAAACGTTCACAAATTTTCAATTCACTGAAAATCAAAACTCTGCGTGCTCTGCGAACTCTGCGTGACATAATATTTAGATCACTCACCGCTAGACAGACCAAAGACTAAATATTTGAATCTAAAATTACTGCTGAACTTCCTTAACGATTACCAGCTTGAGTTGTTAGTATGGTTTCCTAGCTAACATCCATTCCGCACATGGCGAAAATAAAATCAAGCGACAAAAATAAAATGACGCTCCGAGAGCAATTCTCCGCGCTCCGCAATCTACCTGAATTTTTTAAACTCATTTGGAAAGTCAGCCCTCAACTCACCATCGTCAATTTATTTTTGCGTTTGCTGCGATCCGTTTTGCCCGTTGCGATGCTTTATGTTGGACAAGAAATTGTAGATAGCGTCCTTCAACTTATTGATAATCAAGGGCAAGAAGATCAAACTTATCTTTGGACGATGGTCGCCATTGAGTTAGTTTTGGCGGTAGTTTCTAATCTATTGAGCCGCATCACAACGCTAGTAGATGGAATGCTCGGCGATCTATTTTCCAATAGTACTTCAGTAGAAATCATTCGTCACGCCGCGAAAATGGATTTGTATCAATTTGAAGATGCCGAATTCTATGATAAGCTAGAACTAGCAAGAAGACAAACTACTGGACGTACCATTTTGATGTCGCAGGTTTTATCGCAGGTTGAATCCATTATTACGGTGCTTTCTCTGGGAGGTGCGCTGGTTGCTTTCAATCCTTGGCTATTACTCATTCTTTTCATTGCAATTATTCCTTCTTTTTTGGGCGAAACGCATTTTAACAAGCGCAGCTATTCGCTCACACGCGGTTGGACACCCGAGCGTCGAGAATTGGATTATCTGCGCTTCATCGGAGCAAGCAACAAGACTGCCAAAGAAGTAAAGATATTTGGGCTCGCCAATTTTTTGGCAGAACGCTTCAAAATATTAGCGGACAAGTATTACAAAGCCAATAAAAAGATTGCAAAGAGTCGTGCTTTGGTAGGTAGTTTGCTCTCTGCCATTGGAACAATTGCGTACTATGGTGCTTATGTTTTTATTATTATGCAAACCATCAGCGGTGTGATTACCGTCGGGAAACTGACTTTCCTTGCAGGTGCGTTTCGACAAATGAGCAGCCGTTTGCAGCAAATTATGAATCGCTTTTCCAACATCGCGGATAGCTCGCTGTACTTGCAAGATTTATTTGACTTTTTCAAAATTGAACCGACCATTCGCTCAGCTCAAAATGCACTTTCTATTCCGCAAAATATTCAAAAAGGCTTCACTTTTGAGAAGGTCAGTTTCAAATATCCTAATAGCAAAAAATATGCCATCAAAGATTTATCTTTTCATCTCAATCAAGGCGAAAAATTAGCGTTGGTCGGCGAAAACGGTGCAGGCAAAACTACTTTGGTCAAACTACTCGCACGCCTGTATGAACCAACCTCTGGAAGAATTTTATTGGATGGAAAAGACTTGAAAGAATACAGTCTAAACGAACTGCGCTCCAACATCGGCATCATTTTCCAGGACTATATTCGCTTCGAGCTAAAGGCCTCCGAAAACATCGCCATCGGCAATATCGAAGAGCTCAATCAACTTTCCAAAATCGAGCATTCTGCTCAAAAAAGCCTCGCAGATACCGTCATCGAAGAACTCCCCGAACGCTACGAGCAATTCTTAGGCAAACGCTTCAAAAATGGCGTCGAACTTTCTGGTGGGCAATGGCAAAAAGTTGCTCTAGCCAGAGCCTATATGCGCGATGCTCAACTTTTCATTTTGGATGAACCTACTTCGGCATTAGATGCCCGCGCCGAACACGAAGTCTTCGTCCGCTTCACCGAACTAATCGAAAATAAAATGGCAGTTCTTATTTCTCATCGTTTCTCCACGGTTCGTATGGCAGATCGCATTTTGTTCCTAGAAAACGGACAAAAACTGGAATACGGAACGCATCAGGAATTGATTGAGCAAGATGGAAAATATGCGGAATTGTTTCATTTGCAGGCGCAGGGGTATTTGTAATACACTCTACATCATTCTCAAGATGAAAATGAGTGCTCCAATGACGCCCACACCTCCTAGAATCATACCTGCTGCGGCAAAGCCTCTACCTCTAAACTCATCAGGGAATTTCTCAATTTTATTGAGCGCAATTCCACCAAAAACAATTGCGCAGATTCCTAGAATAATTCCTGCAAAGAGTAAACTCACTAAACCGACAATGAAACTAGCTAACGCCAAGCCATTCAGCTTTGCGTATTCTGTTGCTTCTGCGGTAGATAATTTAGGGTATTTTTTAAGTTTCCTCTTCACAAAGGGCAAAGCAACTTTCTCTTTGAAGGTCAATTTGCGGTTCAACCTTTGCTCCAGCCCTTTTTTGTCCAAATCCAGTACTTCTGTTCGCTCTAAGTCAAATAGCGATTCTTGCTGAACAGCATAAGGCACCGGGCTTCCAATTGTGGTATAGGCATTAATTAATAAGAAGAATAATGTGAACAGGAATGGAATAGATTTTTTCATAATCGGGTTGTGTTAGTTTTTATAAAAAGTTTTCCATTCTATTAACGGGAAGGATGTTAAGATGATTCATCAAATTGCTTCCTCATAAAGCCAATGCATATAATCGTTCGCTTCTTCTGACCCTTCCGCTGGCGACCACACTGGAAAATCCTTATCCGTCCCCTGCACATAAGGTCCGTTTTTCACTTCATAGATAACGGTATCTTTTTCCAAAGCAATGAAAGTATGAAATACGCTCGGTTCAGTATCCACGCCGAATTGAGTCGTACTTGCTTTTAGGTGATATTTTTGAAGGATATTGCCGTTTTTATCGAAAGTGAAGTAGCAAATTATGCCTTGTAATAGAATAATAGATTCGCATTTTTGAGAAGTGAAATGGCGATGTGGCGGAATATAGCTTTGTGGCTGAATGGCATTGAGCATTCGATGGAGCAGAGCGTCGTCGGATTTGTGGAAAGGTAGAATCATGCGTTTTCTCGGACTTTCGCGCGAGCGTTCGAGTAGTGCTTCGATTTGTTCGTCAGTAATGAGGGTGAGTGGCGTTGTTACGGGAGGGAGCGCAAGGGAGAAATTAGTACTCATGTAAAGTTGTTTTAACAGACAAACGTGTTTGATTAAACCACAAAGGGACAAAGGAACACAAAGAAAAGGAGATTATGAAAGTCATAATCATCTGATTATGACAATCGCAAGAAAGCGAGATCGTCCAAGTCTATGACTTGGATGCTGTATCACTCGGTCTTAGACCTTAGAACTAAAGCAAAAATTAGGTCAAAGACCTTGTAATGTTGCATTGAAGTTTGGACTTGTCCGCCTCAGGCGTGAGACTTCAACGACCGAGTCTTTTCTTGCGATTGCCTTATCACCTAATTATCAATCAAATTAATCCTTACTTCTCTTAGTGGTTTTTATAAACCGTGTACTTCAAACACCTGCACAAAAAAAGGTCATTCCAAAACGAATTCAGAATGACCTAAGTTAAGCATCAATTTTTGCTTGATTATTTTTCCGCAGTGGCTAGATTCAATTTTTTTAGAAATGAATATTGACCAGCGGTATTTCTTAGTTTTTCAATGGTGGTGACTACGAACGGCAATTCTTTGCCCGTTGTTTTTCTGTAAATCTGGTAGACCCCAGATAGAGCGAGTAGAGTTAACATCTCGGATAAATTTAATATGTTCAAGGATAAAAATATGTTCATTAATAATACGTTTTTTGACTCCCAAATGTTCCCTTGGTATATATTATATATATGTTAAAATGAGTCTAATAAGGAAGCGGT
>JBCDFY010000066.1:0-29711 GCA_039176995.1 Bacteroidota bacterium | reverse complement strand
GAAAGGGTGTTGAGGAAGAAAAACGGTTTTTTCAAAACCGCTTTTCTTCCTCAAACTCCTCTGGTTAAAAATTGCATAAAACTTAGTTTACAGTGTATTAGTTGTAGACGGACATATACTTTGCGATATATTTACCAATTACGTCAAATTCCAGATTGATGGCATCGCCCACTTGGATTTGTTTAAAATTGGTGTGCGCATAAGTGTAAGGAATAATAGCTACAGAGAAAAGATTATCTTTCGGACTTACAACAGTCAGGCTCACTCCATTGACGCAAATAGAGCCTTTATCTACCAAAATATGTTCTTTGGTAGGTTGATATTTAAAGCTAAAATACCAACTGCCTTCCTCCTGTTTGATGTCCACACATTTTCCTATTCCATCCACATGACCTTGCACAATATGCCCATCCAAACGAGCGTTGGCGAGCATTGCACGCTCTAGATTGACTAACGTTCCTACTTGCCAATCGCCCAAATTACTACGATCCATCGTCTCTTTGATGGCAGTTACAGTATGTGTATTTGCTTTTTGTGCAACCACAGTCAGACAAACGCCATTGTGCGCAATACTTTGATCTACTTTTAGCTGATTGGATACTTCGGATTCAATCGTGAAATGCACATTTGTACCTTCAGTCACTATATTTTTTACTGTTCCTAGCGTTTCTATGATTCCTGTAAACATATTTAAAATTTGAGTGAGGCATAGGAGAAGATATTGCCACATTTCTCAATCCCTAATCCACTTCGTCCATTCCACGCCAATCATAATATCATCTATGCCTAGATTGGGCTGCATCAAACCTGCATTAGAAATGTGTCGTATGCCTGATGAAATACCAATTTGTTGATTATTGTTTAGTCGAGCACGATAAAATAAGGCAAAATTATCAGAAAAGATAAAGCCTTTTGCTTGACGTTGAGTTTCTACATTGATGAAGTGTGGCCCAGCCCCTACCCTAGCCCCTACAATATGATTTTCCGCCACTTGCCAATTGAAGTTGAATTGAACGTTGGCGCCAAATTCAAAGTGCAGCTTATTGTTGAATCGAACCAGCCCAATCTGTGGCATTAAATCTACACCGATGTTGAATGCGCCATCTGTTTGGTAAAATGGCAAATGATGAATTGCACCAATAATAAAAGGTTGATAACGATCTTGTTCTGGCAGGTCATAGTACGCAAATCCATATTGAACGAAGATGCCCCAATATTTTTGATTGATGAATCGCCCTGTATTTTGAGCTTGAGAAAAAGAAATGGATGAGAAAAAAAAGAGAACTCCAACTGCTAATTTTTGCATAACCAATGTGCTTTGGCTGCAAATGTAAGATATAGAATTACAAGCCCAACATTTCTTTCACTTCTGCCTCGCTAAGACCTGAAAGTTTAGCAATATCATTAGGCGTTTGTCCTAATCTATGAAGGTGTTTGATCAGAAGTTGATTGGACTGATTAGCCGCTTCTGCTCGTTGACTCTCTGCTTCTGCTCGCTTCTTAGCCTCAATAGTTGCTTTTCTTTCTCTTTCAATTTCTCGATCTTTTTTATTCAATTCCTCGATCACCTCATCTTCCACATTCATATCTTCCTCAATTTTAGGAGATTGCAAGGCTTTATTCAATCTTCTGATTACTGTTTGATATCTTTCAGGATAGTCTTTTTCATTAAGGGCAAGTACATGACCTTTCTTATCTACTTGTTGCGATTGGTCAAAAATACTCAAGAATTGCTCTAATACTGTTCTTCTATTACCTTTCAAATGGGGTATTTGTACAACAACTGCATCATGTGTCAGCGCTTCAATAAAAGGATGCCGCTCTTCGATGGTTTCATTAGTAGCGACGTCTATATATTCTCTTTGTACCTTGATAACTGGTCTCTTTTTTTCACTAAAGGCTTCTCCTAAAATATATATTGGATAGATAGGAAGTGCATGCTTTTTCTCACTATTCGCTGTTATAGTTTTTACGTTTTCAGGGTTTCCGTATTGCGTTCCTAGATATCTTCTAAAACGCATGGTTTGATGATAAAACTTAGCTTTTTGTAATTCTATGATAATCAGTTTTTCTTCTCCATTTTCTTGCTTTATTTTCGCACTGAAATCCATCCTAATCACCGTAATGCTCACCTCTTCTCCAATCTTCGTGCTATGCGCAGTTGGGCTAAAGATCAATTCTTCTATCTGCTCTCCGATAATTGCAGAAAGAAAGAGCTTAGCTACTTTGTTATCTTCCATCATGTAGCGGAACACTACATCATACAATGGATTAGCAATATGCGTTTTTTCTTCCATGCCACTAAAATACGACTTTGATTCTAAACAAGCAATTCTTAAAATTGATTCATCTTTGCAATAACACCTCTACACATTAAAAGACTTTGAACTTGAACAATTCAAACATCAAACTACCTATCGCTACGTTCATCAATGTTGTTACAGTTACCATCGGTAGTTTTCTCGGACTTTGGCTACAACAATTACTTTCTCCAGAAATGCAACGCATTATTTTTCAGGCAATTGGTCTAGGTACGCTGATTATTGGTATGAAAATGGCTTGGAAAATTCCAGATGGGTATACCATTATTTTTATAATGAGCTTGATTCTTGGTGGGGTGATGGGTGAGTTGCTCGGCGTGCAAACTTTTCTCAACAATTTAAGCGATCAACTCAAAACTCTTTTAGATATTGGAGAAGCTCAATTTACGGAAGGTTTGGTTACTGCATTTCTGCTTTTTTGTGTAGGGTCTATGGTCATTATTGGAGCGATTGAAGAAGGTGTGAAGGGAGATAGAGAGTTGCTATTAATTAAGTCAATTTTAGATGGCGTTTCTTCCATAGCTCTGGCTTCCGCTTATGGAATTGGTGTTTGGTTCTCTATTTTTCCGATGCTCATTTTCCAAGGCGGTCTGACTATGATTGCAGGAAAAATTGCGCCCTTCTTTACCGATAACATTGTCTATCAAATCAGTGCAGTCGGTGGCGTTTTGATTATTGGCATCAGTATTCGGCTGCTCAATCTTGGAGAGATCAACATAGAAAATTTGCTTCCAGGAATACTTGTTGTCGTTTTGATGACTTGGGGATACGATTATTTTAAAACACAAAAATCTGACCCTGCTCTAGCAAACACTGAATAAAAATCTACGTATATTTATATTGGACTTATCAGAATCGCTCTTCTCTAAAAAGAAGAGTTAAAAATTCACAGTCTCCCATACATTCGATTACAAAAATTTATACAGTCACTCATCTGACTCACGTATAAAGCTATGCATTGATTCAACAACTTATAATTTTGTCAATCGAATGAAATCTATTTTACACCTATTATTTTTACTTAGCTTTCCTAGTATTTTTTTCGGACAAACAAGAGATTGCGACCCCATTGTAATGAGCGGTAGCGATGTCCCCTGTATGCTAGGCGAAGCTCCCGAAGATGTGGTTGCCTTTCGCTACATGAATGGCGGTTGGCAGCAAATTCCAATGCAAATTGATGAACGTAGATTGATTGATATTAATGTTCCTTATGGCACAGATACTGGTGATTGCTTCTACAAATCAAGAGAACCTGTAGCTTGGGATATTCTATTTTATACCGATCCAAATACCTTCACAGGAGCAGATTCTACGGATTTAAATTTTGACGGTGATGACGAACTGGTATTTATGGCAAAAGACGTAGGTGATCTGGCTCCTCAGAATAATTGCCCAAGCGGAGTAGTCAATTCCACTAGATGCCAAATCACTGTCAATGACCCTTTGGATAATAACGCGATTTTGGGCTATGTCTATGTTTTTCGCCAAATGGGAAGTCTGTCGCAAGATGCAGGTCAGGACTATGTAGATTATGACTTCGATTTTGGAGCAGATTATAAGCAATTGTATGATGTTTGTGTCTTCGAGCAACCAGGTTCTAATCCAGAATCTTCGCGCGTGACGACGGACAATTATACCATGCACTTCTCTCGTCGTTGGGTAAAAGATGAACTCAAAATTAAAGCAGGTAATTCCAGCGAAGTAGATATTTTAGATCACCATCAGTACTTCATCAATGTTAATTCTTGCAATCGAAATGAGGTCACCTTCTCCGATGGAAAAGGACCAATCATCGCCAATGTGGATGGACCAGTTCGCGCCATTCGTTCGGTGATGGGCGCAAATAGCGGCACATTTATGCAACTAGATATTTTGTTCACAGAGTGCCGAACCGAAAATCAAATGTTTTATCGTCTGCATCCAGCCAATGGCTATTACGATGCTTTCGATTTGAGTACCAACGCTATCGGAATGACTTTTTCTAATGACCAAAATACAAGTGGCGTTACGATTGACGGCAACAGAGATCAACTCGATAAAGAAAATCCAAACGAATGGGAATTGATAACAGGAGCACCAGGTTCTATAGTAGCAACTTACACGTTCAATACAGATTTGTTGCTGGGAACGGAAGATGAATACGACCAAGGCTTAGTGGAAGGATTTGTGGCAGCTTATCAAAGTGATTTGGGCGCAGCAGAACCCAGAGAATGTACAGGAGATATGGAATCTTACAACGCCAGTGGATTTTGTTTGCGCACTAAAGAATGTACAGACAATCGCTACGATTTCATGGAACGTCCGAATTGTGCGCCTGAGTTTGTGAAATTTTTCGATCAAGTGCGCTACCATTACATGCTTCCTCCGCAAACGACTCAAGCAGAAGCCGCGCAATATGCCTCTTTTGCTAAAAATCCTTTGACGACAAGCGCAACTGCTCAAAACTGTGGAATGAGTCAAAATGATTGCGATCCACTCAATATTGGTAATGGACCAATTGCAGCAGGTACTTATGATAATAATCTAAATATCACTGCTACGGGCATAGTGGAAGATGGAACTACTGTAACTTTCGAGGCACAGGATTTTATTCTACTTGGCGAAAATTTCTACGCAGAGCCCAATAGTACTTTTATAGCAAGAATTGAAGCTTGCAACAGTAGCGCAAACGAAACAATTGAGTCGAGAACAGAAAATGTGCTACCTAAAAATCAAGTTTCTGTTTATCCAAATCCATTTCATTCGCAAACGGTCATTGATTTACAGCTTGTGGAAAAAGAAACAGTTGCAATCAATGTATTCGACATAACCGGTCGTCTTGTAGAGCAGATTTCTTCAAAAACTATGAGCAAAGGAAAGCATCAAATCCATTTTGATGCTAATCATTTAGAGTCGGGAATTTATTGGCTGCATCTGCAAATTGGGCAGGAACAATTGACGCAAAAATTGGTGGTTTTGGAGTAGAACGTATTCAATTTCTATGGTGTGTATAACACATTGTACAAATACTAAAAGTGCTTGCTGAGAGCGACTTGTCTTGGATTTGGATGGACGTCAACCTGAGGCGGACAAGTCGAGTCCTTAAGAAACCTCGATCAACTCATGGCGGTTCGACCACGTCTGCCTCAGGCTGATACCGCCATGAGTTGAAAAAGCAGAGATCAGAGTTTTTGTTACTTCAAATCTTCTGTAAAAGTACAATTTCTACTTTGATGAGATAAAAAAATATAAAGGTTCATTTCCTATGAAGCCGTCATTTTTTATTGCTCAAAAAAGCAAGTGGCAAAAAGACAAAAATCATTCACTTCCCATCTATTATGATTTTTTTGCATACCAATACCTCAAAATAGTTATCTTTGAGCGACTTCGAGTTCAATGCACTTCCTAACCAACCGCATTCCAACTCTTATCACTTCCCATATTTTCGATTACATTAATTAGATTATTGGTTAAGCAAATCATCTGCTCAAGCAAATTGAGTGACTCGTAATTTTTTGCTTCTCCATAAAATACTGAACACTATAATTCTACATTTTTACAATCTAGTAATCGAATGAAATCCGTTATCCACCTCTTCCTCTTGGCGTTCCTGCCAATGCTATTAACTGCCCAAACAAGAGATTGTGACCCCGTCGTTATGACTGGTACAGACCTTCCTTGTATGATAGGTGAAGTACCTACCGATGTCGTCGCTTTTCGCTACCAAAATGGGAGTTGGCAGCAAATTCCAATGCAAATAGATGAACGCATCGTCTTAGATGTCACTGTACCCTATGGCGAAGACACAGGCGACTGTTTCTACAAATCGAGAGAAGATGTGCCTTGGGATGTGCTATTTTATGCCGATCCAAATACTTACACTGGCGCAGACGTGACCGACCCGAATTTTGATGATGATGATGAATTAGCATTTATGGCAAAAGATGTTGGGGAAATTGCGCCGCAAAGTGCTTGTCCAGGTGGCGTAGTAAGTACTACCAAATGCCAAGTGACTGTGAGAGATCCTCTGGATGGTAATAATATATTGGGCTATGTCTATGTGTTCCGTCAAACGGGAATCCTAGCACAAGATGCAGGTCAAGATTATGTAGATTATGATTTTGATTTTGGCGCAGATTACAAGCAATTGTATGATGTTTGTGTGTTTGAAGTACCAGGCTCCAATCCTGAATCTTCGAGAGTTACCACCGATAATTATTCCATGCACTTTTCTCGCCGTTGGGTGAAAGATGAGCTCAAAATTACGGCTGGAAATGCGACGGGTGTCGATATTTTAGATCATCATCAATATTTTATCAATGTCAACTCTTGCAATCGAAATGAAGTAACTTTTTCAGACGGAAAAGGACCAATTATTGCGAATATTGATGGACCTGTGCGTGCTATTCGTTCTGTAATGGGCGCGAATAGTGGGACGTTTATGCAGTTGGATATTGTCTTTACAGAATGCAGAACCGACAATAGAATGTACTATCGCCTTCATCCTGCCAATGGTTATTATGATGCTTACGATTTGAGCACTAATGCGATCGGTATGACTTTCTACAATGATCAAAACACAAGTGGTGTGATGATTGATGGCAATCGAGATAATTTGAATAAAGACAACCCCAATGAGTGGGAATTAATCTCTGGAAGCCAAGGTGCAATCGTTGCTGCTTACACTTTTGAAACGGATATACAATTAGGGACAGAGCAAGAATACGACCAAGGACTAGTAGAAGGTTTTGTGGCAGCTTACCAAAGTGATCTGGGAGCAGGAGAACCTAGAAAGTGCTCGGGAGATATGGAGTCTTACAATGCGAGTGGTTTTTGTCTAAGAACCAAAGAGTGTACGGATATTCGATATGACTTTTCAGATGGACCAAGTTGTGCACCTGAATTCGTGCGCTATTTCGATCAGGTACGATTCCATTATATGTTGCCTCCGCAAACGACCAAAGAAGAAGCTGCTCAGTATTCTTCTTTTGCCAAAAATCCATTAACCACTACCGCCAATGCGCAAAGTTGCGATGGGAATCAGCAACCAACTTGTAACGATGGTGTACAGAATGGTGATGAAGAAGGCGTGGATTGTGGTGGAGCAGATTGTCCACCTTGCCAAGCAGATCCAACTTGTGATGATGGCATCCAGAATGGTGATGAAGAAGGCGTAGATTGCGGTGGTTCAGATTGTCCACCTTGCCAAGTTGACCCAACTTGTGATGACGGCATTCAAAATGGTGATGAAGAAGGCGTAGATTGCGGTGGTTCAGATTGTCCACCTTGCCAAGTTGACCCAACTTGTGATGATGGCATTCAAAATGGTGATGAAGAAGGCGTTGATTGCGGTGGTTCAGATTGTCCGCCTTGCATAATGGAGACTTGTGATGCACCAACAGGCTTGTTTGAAACCAATAATACAGGAAGTTCGGTTACTTTGAATTGGGCAGCCGTTCCAGCAGCGAATACTTACATGGTGCAAGGTCGTCAGGCAGGTACAAGTGCCTGGAAGCTTAACCAAACTAGCAGTACTAATTCCACTACAATCTCTAATAATATTGTAAATGGCGTGACTTATGAATGGCGAGTACGTGCCAATTGTGATGGAGAAGATAGTCCTTATTCTGACATAGATACCTTTACTGCAGGCGATAATAGTGGCAATCCAACCTGCGACGATGGTATCCAAAATGGCGACGAAGAAGGTGTAGATTGTGGTGGCTCAAATTGTGCGCCTTGTAGCACCGACCCAACTTGCGACGACGGTATCCAAAATGGTGACGAAACAGGCGTGGATTGCGGTGGAGCAGATTGTCCTGCTTGTCCAAGTACTTGCGAAACACCAGGTAATTTAAGAACGACGAATATCCGAAGTACACGCGCTACCTTAGAATGGGACGGTGTAGATGCAGCAATCAGCTACACTTTTGAGATTCGAGCAGTGGGCGAACCAAACTGGGTAGAACGTACCGTTACAAGAACCTTCCAACGCGTTCAGCCACTCTTGGCTGGCACACTTTATGAGTGGCGCGTCCGTTCCAATTGCGATGGCGAAAACAGTCCTTATTCTGCAATCGAGAATTTCACAACAACAGGTTCAAATGCACAACAAGACTTGGAACAACGGGCAGCAACCATCGAGTCACAAGTACCTTTGATTGCGGCGGCTTATCCTTCTCCAACGAGTAATCTGTTGAATATACAGTTCAATAAAGCCGTTGAAAGTGTAGAGATTATTGATATGATGGGTAAAATTGTACAATTGCCTGTTCAAGCAAGCGATGCGAATAGTGTGCAATTGCAGGTCAGTCAGTTAGTGGCTGGTTACTATCTGATTCGCTTAAAAGCAGATGAAGAAGTGAAGATCTTGCGTTTTGTGAAGAATTAAAGTTGATTTTTTGAAGTTATCGGGATTGTGCGTATTATAAATTATCCGCCCCATAACTTTTGGGATAATTTTGATTTCATCAAAATTGTCCCAAAAATCTCCTTTGGAGAGCAAACGAAAAAGATAGAAGTGGAAAAAACTGGCACTGAAAAAGACTTTTTCACAAGAAAAAAGTCCTGCATACAAGGGTATGCACAGTCTTAGGCAAAAGCAATGTCCAGTACTTCCTGCATATTATCCACATAATGAAATTTCATTTGCTTGATGTAGTTTGCCTCAATTTCATCAATGTGTTTCTCGTTTTCCTTACACAAAATCACATCGGTTAATCCTGCACGTTTGGCAGCTAGAATCTTTTCTTTGATTCCGCCGACAGGTAGCACTTTTCCACGCAAAGTAATTTCACCCGTCATTGCTAAATGCGAGCGCACTGGCTTTCCTGCGAAAGCAGAAGTTAGTGCCGTCAGCATGGTAATGCCCGCAGAAGGTCCATCTTTTGGAATTGCACCTTCTGGAACGTGGATATGGATGTCATGATTCTTGAGTTGGTCTTGTGTGATGTCTAGATCTAATGCGTGTGCTTTAATGTAGCTCAAAGCAGTGGTGGCAGATTCTTTCATCACATCGCCCAGATTTCCTGTAAGCGTCAGTTTTCCTTTGCCTTCATTTAAGCTGGCTTCAATAAATAGTATATCACCACCTACTTGTGTCCAAGCCAGTCCAACTGCCACACCTGGTGTTTTGGATTTCTGATATCGATCTCTGCTGTAACGATTTGGTCCTAAAATGGCGCTCACTTCTTCAGCCGTGATGGAAACATTGTAACCTTCTTCCATCGCCACATTTTTGGCGGTACGGCGCATGACGGATGCCAATTGACGATTCAAAGAGCGGACACCTGACTCTCTCGTATAATTTTCAATAATGTGCGATAAAGTTTTGTTGCCCAATCGAATATGCGCTGCTTTCAAGCCGTGTTCTGCTCGCTGTTTTGGTACTAAATGCTTCTTCGCAATCTCAATCTTTTCTTCTGTTGAATAGCCAGAAACCTGAATAATTTCCATTCTATCCAACAGCGCAGGTTGTAGCGTATTCAAGGAATTTGCCGTTGCAATGAAGAAAACTTTGGAAAGGTCGTATTCTAAGTCCAAATAATTATCGTGAAAAGTAGAATTTTGCTCAGGGTCGAGCACTTCCAGCAAAGCAGAAGAAGGGTCGCCACGAAAATCTTTACCCACTTTATCGATCTCATCTAAAATGAAAACGGGATTGGAAGAACCTGATTTTTTCAAGGACTGAATGATGCGTCCAGGCATTGCGCCGATATAAGTTTTGCGATGTCCTCGAATTTCGGATTCATCGTGCAAGCCACCCAAAGACATCCGTACAAATTTGCGCTTCAATGCTCTAGCGATGGATTTTCCAAGGGAAGTTTTTCCAACACCTGGAGGGCCAACCAAACACAAAATTGGAGCTTTCATGTCGCCTTTCAGCTTCAAGACTGCCAAATGCTCCAAGATACGTTCTTTCACTTTTTCTAGTCCAAAATGGTCTTTGTCTAGGACTTTTTTGACCTTTTTGAGATCAAAATTATCCTTGGTGAATTCATTCCACGGCAAATCCAGCATCAACTCCAAATAGGTCATCTGCACCGAATATTCAGGTGCTTGTGGATTCACTCTGCGCAACTTTGCTAATTCCTTATCGAAAGCGGCTTGTACTTCTTCCCCCCATTTTTTCTTCTTCGCACGCACCACCAAATTGCCAATTTCATCCTCTTGCGGATTTTGCCCCAACTCTTCTTGAATAGTCTTTAATTGCTGATTCAAATAGTAATCACGCTGCTGTTTTTCGATGTCTCCTCTGACCTTATTTTCGATCTGATCTTTCAACTCTAGCAAGCGTAACTCATTCTCCATTTTTTCGAGAATCACATTAGCTTTCTCTCGCAAATCACTGATTTCCAGTATCTTTTGCTTCTCGGTGACTTTCGTCCCTAGATTAGAGGCAATGAAATTGAGCAAGAAGCCATGACTATTGATGTTCTGCAGCATCATCATTGCTTCGGAAGGAATGTTTGGCGAAAGCTCAATAATTTGCTTCGCCATATCCAAAATGGAGGAGACCATTGCCTCAAATTCGAGCGCATTGGAAGGCATGACATATTCCAAGGCTGTGACCATGCCTTGCATATAAGGCGTATCAGTCAGAATTTCTGTTAGCAAGCCGCGTTTCCTACCTTGCAAGATGGCAGTAATTGTGCCGTCGGGCATCCGTAAGATTTTTACAATACGGGCAATGGTACCAATTTCGTATAAATCTTCAAATTTGGGATCCTCTATACTATCTTCTCTTTGAGAAAGTACAGCTATAATTTTATCTTCGCTGTATGCCTTGTTAATCGCTTTAATAGAACGCTCACGTCCAACAGTAATTGGGATTACGATGCCAGGGAAAAGCACTGTATTTTTCAACGCCAAGATGGGAAGCACTTCGGGATAACGCTCATTTCCTTGGGGTTCTTCATCTTCTCCTAACGAAACCAGCGGCATAAACTCCGATTCCTCATCAAACCCTTGCACTTGAAATATATTTTCGAACATATGTTTTGCTGTTGGCAATTAGCTATTCGGCTGAAAAGGCTTGCTTTCTAACAGTGAATATCTAAAGTTGTTGTTGCGGACGAAATGCAAAAATAGTCTATATCTAAAAGACCGATTGACATTCTGACAGGAATTAGTCTAAAGATATATTATAATTTGAGGGCAAGAATCGTGCCAAGGAATGTAGAAGTAAAAGCTGCTATTGCAACTCATACAAAACACCACGTAATGGAATCTTCAACCAATTTGGGCGATTGTTCATTTCGTAACCTACTTCGTAAATTGCTTTTTCGATAATAAAAGTACGCAATAAGGTTTGCAGTTGAACCTTATTTTTGGGTATAAATCCTTGATTTTCAGTACGATCAAAATAAGCGGTTAAATAGAAGCGACTGATGTAGTGAAACCATTGTGCTGCCCATTTTTCAAGTGTTGGAAGATCGTCTTGTGCATACTTTTCTGGATGTAAATAGAGTTCCCCGTAAGCGGCATAATGGAAGGAACGTACCATGCCCGCCACATCCTTGAAAGGCGAAGTTTTGGAGCGGCGCTCTTCTATTAGACGCATGGGTTCTCCTTCAAAATCAATGATGTAGAAATCTTCTCCATTGTCCAAGACTTGTCCAAGATGATAGTCGCCATGAACACGTGTTTGAGTAGCAGCGATAGGTGCTTGAATGATATTTTCCAAGATTTGTAGAATGCGCGATTTTTGGTTAATCACATTTTGTGCTTCCTCTGCTATAAGTTTCGGGAAGACATGGAGTTGGTGTTGCAAAGCATTGAGTTGGTCATTGACGAGTTGTACTTGATTTTTATATAACCTTTCTTGGTCTTCTTGGCAGAAATCGCAAGGAATAAAACTATCTTCCAATTCATCAGAAGCTAAAGCGATGTGCATTTCCGCCGTTCGTTTTGCTAAATTGGTGACACGTTTGTAGGTCGCTCGACCAATGAGATGGCGCACTTTTGCGGGCACGTCCATGAAGTACAATCGCTCTTTTTGCAGCAATTTTGGCGTTTTCTGCTCTTTAAGCAACGTCACGCGTTCATAATAGCTACTCAAATCTTCCAACATGGTTGACCACGCATCGCCTCGATTATCAATTTTATTTTGAATCAATCCTAAAATGACAGGACGCTTTTTTTCTTCTAAGAAAAGTAGACTACCACCATAACTTGGCGCGTTGTTGAATGCCGTTTTTTCGGATAAAAAGCGCACCACTTCTAAATCTGGGTTGAGTCCATATTCTAGTTTTCGGAAGATTTTTAGGAAGTATTGCTCATTATAAATAATAGAAGTGTTACTCTGTTCAGCATTCAAAACTTTGGAAGTAATTTCTTCCAATGGGATACGATTGTTTTTTAAAATGCTGCCTATTTCACAACGAATTGTACCATTTTCATTAGATACGGAAGTACTATTTTGGATAGCCTCAAAGATGGCAGTTCGGAAGTTTTCGTCGTAAATCGCATCTATAACTAGCGCATTTTCACCTTCCATTTTTGCTAAAATCGCTTGCGGATGGATTTGAGTTAGCTTGAAGGCAGCTGATTCCTTTTGAAGCAGACTCAAAGGCAGTAAATATTCTTCTGAAGTCGCGTCCATGTACTCTACGCGAAGTCGCAATAAATGGAAAATACTGTCTGACAAACTCGGGAAAGGAAAAACGTGCACCCTATTGATGGACTTCGCTTTGCTTCTATACCAGCGACACTTTGGCAGATAAGTAGGCAAGATTTCTTCTTCTAAAACTTGCTGGAAGGTGTTGAGTTGTTTCCAATTTTCTATCTTCAAGTTCGGTATTGTCATGTCGGTGAGTGTGCGCGATTCTAGCATGGTATTTTATAGTTGTTGAGTTGTTGAGTTTTGAGGGAATGAGTTTTGAGTTATTCTTCAATTTCGACGATCACCTCAATTTCGACGGCAATGTTTCTCGGCAAAGAACCCATTCCGACAGCGGCACGAGCGTGTTTTCCTTTATCACCAAAGACTTCTACCATTAAATCTGAAAAACCATTGATGACTTCGGGATGATTTTCAAATTCGGGTACGGCATTTACCATGCCAAGTACTTTCACAACACGTTTCACTTTGCTCAAATCGCCTAATTCCGTTTTCAGGACTGCCAATTGATTGATCGCAACGATGCGCGCTGCTTCGTAGCCTTCTTCTTGGGTCAAATCTGCTCCCACTTTTCCCTTGATGTAAGTGCCATCCGCTTTTTTAGGTCCTTTCCCTGCCAAAAATATCAAACTTCCAGTTTGTACTACATTTACATAATTAGCAACAGGTGGTGAAACTTCTGGTAACTCGATACCGAGTTGTTCCAACTTTTGTTCAGGGGTCGTATCGCCGACTTGAGCGGGTAATTTTTCTTGCGCATTTTCCATGGCAGGTTGGCAAGCCAATAAACTGAATAACAATAAAAGGAGTGAAATATGAATTTGTACAGTCATCGTTGTTGTTTTGATAAGTTCATCGAGTTGAAGAGATCAATCAGAGTTGGTTGCTTCAAGTGCCTTTGAAAAGAGAAAGTCCAATCATTCTTCCTGCTTCCATCCAAGTTGGAATATCCCTAGCGTCTATCTGCTCTTCTTTTCTACCCAAAATTAGAAATTCTTGATGGGCTTCCAAAAAGCAGTCGGGATGTTCCACCAAAAAGTCCAGAAATTCTTCTTGAAACAAATCTTTCATCCTTCTAGCAGGCGCGTCAGTATACAGATGGAACAAGTCATTGAATTCTGGGAAGCCCATAAATTCGATGGCTCGTCCTTTCGACTTTCGCTTAATCCAATCCCACTTGCTACGCTTTTCAATTTTGAACTTTGGCAACTCCAATAATACAGATTGTATCAGCACTAAAGTCGTTACTTTTTGCTGACCATCTCTATGAAAATCGAAGAGTTCTACGTTTCCTGAGAGTCGCTCGACGGACTGTGAAAGTATATATTTGATCTTATGGTTTTTTCCTTCTCCGAAGAAATCGAAGGCTTTTAATTCCAAATCTAAAGTTAAAAAAGAACGACTATTTTTGAATTGATAACCTCGCTTTTGAGCCACTTGCAACAAATCCGAACGTCGCTCAGAACTCCAAAAAGTATCTTTTATGTCTTCTAAAATGGTTCTCATATCTGAAGAAAATGAGAGCTTGAGGAAAGAGAGTATTGGGAGGAAGTCAGCATATTTCTTTTTTGCTTTTACAGTCGTGATAGTGCTTTTGAACCACAAAGGAACAAAGGACACAAAAGATTGGACCTCAGAGATGTTATAATTCTAATTACGTATTTCTTTTGCACTTAATAACCTACAAAGTTCACACAGATAATTATAGCGAAAAGATAAGCATAAAACACAAAAAGACGAAACTCCGATCAAGCCTCGTCTTTTTCTCATTTTGTTTGGCTCGTTAGGAAACGAGCAAATATTCGTGTTAGGTTAGTAAACTTAACACATCGTATTAGTCAGATCAACAAATAAACCAATTCAACAAGAACTATCTTTTATCTGCGCCATTAAACAAACGCCCAAAGCGAATCCCTTTGAATGGATTTCCATCTTTTGCAGACATCCAGATAAATAAAGGCTTTCCAACGATATGATTTTCAGGAACGAAACCCCAAACACGCGAGTCTTCTGAGTTGTGGCGATTGTCCCCCATCATCCAATAGTAATTCATTTGGAAAGTATATTCATCCGTTTCTTCGCCATTGATGTAAATTTTGCCATTTTTCACTTCCAAATCATTGTCTTCATATACATCAATAATTCGGCGATAAGGCGCAAGTCCTTCGGGCGTTAATTTGACGGTTGCGCCAGCTTTGGGTACGTACAATGGACCAAAATTATCTACCGTCCAGTTATAATTTTTAGGATCGTGTGGAAAAGTACGACCTGATCCTCGTGGACCCTTTCTAATCTCATATGGCTCTATTACATACCTCTGATCCATAGATTTTACTTTCTCTAGTTGTTCATTAGAAAGGTGCATCGCCAGTACGTTTGGGCTTTCAGTATTTTGTATGTCTGCAACAGATTCACTACTGGAGATCCCCCAATCCTCCAATCTCTTTTCGTTTGGCTCTGCACCTGGAGGGTGTTGTATCGTGTAGAGAAATTGCAAATATTTTAACTCTTCCGCCTCTTTTCCATTGATGTAAAGTTGTCTGCTTCGAATCTCCAAAGAATCACCAGGAATTGCCACACAACGCTTGATGTAATGGTCTTTTTTATCAATTGGACGCGTCACCAATTTTGCTTTTCCACCATCTATTTGTCGCCTATGCGCAGGAATGCCTACCGAGCCTCTTCGCACATCATAAATACTCCAAGTTCGACCTGGCATTACGTACACACTATCACCTTCTGGATAATTGAAAACGACCAAGTCATTGTTATCAATGCCCTCTAGTGCGGGCAAGCGTTTGAATTCCAAATTCGGCTTTTTCAGATATGATTCGCCACCGACTAACGGTAATCTATTGTGCACTAGAGGAACCATTGCTACCGTCTTAGGTGTACGAATACCATAGTGTGCTTTGCTGACAAAAAGGAAGTCACCAACGAGTAACGAACCCTCCATAGAAGGGGTTGGAATGACGTAGGCTTCAATTAAAAACATCCTGATCAGAGCAGCGGCAAAAACCGCAAAAATGACCGCTTCTGCCCACTCTCTAGCTCCTGATTTTTTGTATGGATTTTGACGTTGTAATTTCTTAATTTGTCGAGTATTGTTTTTATCAATTGCCTCTTGTAGCTGCTGTTGATAAGCGGCTTCTAGTTCCAAGTTCTTCCCTAAATATTTAGATTTATCATCGAAGGCAAGGACTAAAAAGTAGATTGGCGCTGCTACGACCGCAAAAAAGCTGTGATAGAATTTGTATTTACCAAAAGAACGCACCATTTCGACCGTCATGTTGGCATAAATAAAGATTCCAACGAATGGTACAAGCATCAATGCTGCCCACCATTTTTCGCGTCCAACTATTTCGCACCAAGTCACAAAATTTAGTCCTGGCACTAAGCCTTTCCAACCTTCTTCTCCTGCTTTGGGAAATAGAAAATATAAAGCAACACTCAAAACGAGATAGGATACTATAAAGAAAATTAAAATACTCATCTGATTGGTGATCTGTTTAACTGGAGATTTGGAGAATGATAAATTTCAAAAAGGTTACGCTGCGCTGCAGCTTAAAAGCTGAATGAATTTGTGAGCTGTAAATATTTTGCTGCCCTGCAGCTTAAGAGCCAAATTTTTGATACCTCAATCTATTCATCATTCTTCCCTTTTTTGTCTTTTGTTCCTTTGTGGTTTACGTCAATTGCGATAAAGGTCTGCAAAGATAACTACTATCTCCACGCTTGCAAAGATAAGCGAAAATACAGGCACAAAAACCTTATCAACTCGTTAAGTAGTGGGTGTTTTTCGACGAACGAACACTTGCTCCGATGCCTATTCCACAAAGCCTTCGATGAATAGATGCTCCGCTTTTCGCTGGTGGGCGAAGAAAACGCGGATTTTCTTACGGAAGTAGCCCATTTTCTGCGCATCGTATTGCAACTGTATCGTTCCAAGCGAGTCGGGCAGCACGGGTTCTTCGCTCCATTCAGGTACAGTGCAGCCGCAAGTGGTGCGGATGGTTTCGATGACAATCGGTTCGTCGTGGGTGTTTTTGAAAGTGAATTTGTGCGTTTTGGGAATGCCTTGAGCGATGGTTTCAAAATCATGTTCGGTGGAATCTGTCCATTCGATGGTGATGTCGTCGGAAAGGAGGACAAAGCTGATGATGGAGAGGAAGAAGAATTTTGTCATGGTTTGTGAATGTTGAGTTCTTAACAAAAAGTATTGGAGTTTATTTGAACCACTAAGACACTAAGGAATGTAAGAATAGGTAATCAGAAAAAAACTGGTCTTTTAAAGGTATAAATTACACCTAATCTGTAATGTTTCACATCCGCAGCTAAACTAAATCAGTAGCTAAGAAGGGTTAGCTACTGATTTAATTTAGCTACTGGTTATGCTATTCTTTTGACATTTTCAATTATTTATTTGATAATCAGCGAGTTATAGTTTTATTGATTTTCTAGCTCATATCCTGATGAAGTGTTAGAACATAAAGGACGTAGAAATTATTTTTCGTAGCTTGATATTTTATAACAACCAATCTCCCAACTGTTCAGGCGTAATACATTCATAAGTTGCTTCTGGATAAGCATTGATCCAAGGTTGATAGGTTTTTTTGAACTTTTTAGGATTCCATTTGAATTCAAAACCATGATACTTACCATTTCGCTCTTCCACATAATCTACCTCTGCACCTGTGTGGGTATTCCAAAAATAGGTATTAGCATAATTAAAAGAATAGGCTAAATATTTCTTGCGCTCGGCAAGGAGAAAGTTTTCCCATAATGCACCTACATCGTCTCTCAAATTTACAGGACTAAAGTTGTTGATGATGGCGTTTCGGACACCCAAGTCATAGAAATAGATTTTGGACATTTTGGTAATTTCTTTCCGTAGATTTCTGCTGAATCCTGGTAGTTTGAAAATGACGAATGCTTTTTCTAGCAAATCAATGTAATTATTGACGGTCTCTCGATTGATTTGCAAAGTATTTGCTAACTCTTGTATAGAAACCAATTGACCAACTTGATAGGATAATAATTGTAGTAATTGATCTAACTTTTCAGGATATCTGATATTTCCAAGTGCTAAGACGTCTTTGTATAAATAGGCTTGTCGAAGTTCATGTAAATATTGAATTTTTCGCCTTTCATCATTGATGGTTAGTTGTTCAGGATAGCTTCCATAGAGCAAGAGTGTTTCCAGAGCGGATTTAGGAAACTGTTTAGGTAGCTGTTTGTAAATTTGCCATTCTTGTAGGGAGATAGGATATAAAGTATAAGTCCAAGTTCGTCCTGTCAAGGGTTCAATGACTCGGTTAGCTAAGTCTAAGGAAGAAGAGCCACTCACAATTACGCGTTTCTCGGGCATTTGATCGTGAATGATTTTGAGATTAATACCGATATCAGGAATGCGTTGTGCTTCGTCAATGAAGAGTAAATCATGATCTCCTATAAGTAATCTAATCTTTTCAGGATTTCTGCTGGACAATACATCTAATTGATCAGTTGCATCAGCATCTAAGGAGAGAATTTTGTAATCCAATTCTTGGATGACTTTTTTGATTAAAGTCGTTTTTCCCACTTGCCGACTTCCGTAGAGTAAAATTATTTTTTTACCTTCTTTTAAGTCCTCAATCAAGCGTTCTTTCAAACTTCTCGTAATCATTGTTTTTCTTACAAAAGTAAGAAAAAATCAATCAACCGTCGCAAATCGCGCGATTTGCGACGGTTGACCAAAGGAAATCGCGTTATTTGCGATGTTTGACTTTGTTTATTGCTTCACGAAACGTTTGCTAGCTACTCCTTCTTTGGTCACGAATTGAAGGTGATAAATCCCTCGAACCAATGAGTTTGCATCAATTTGATTGTTTCCTTTTTGCAAAATTTGCTCCAATAGAATGCGTCCTTGCAAATCAATCACTTGAACTATTCCTTGATGCTGTTGCCAATTGAAATTCAAGTAATCTGCAGTTGGATTTGGGAAAATATTGAGATTCAATTCCAATTTTGGTGCGCGCGTGAAAGTCGCTTGATCTTTGGTTGTGAAATTATCCATGCAGAAATACGCAGGTGTATTCATACCAAATTGCCCAACATCCGTAGAAGTGAGCGTAAATTGTAAGCTGTCCGCATTACCCAAAGCGGTTAGGTCAATGTAAGTCCATTCGTCTACAATATAGTCTTGTGAATTATCTTCAAAGCGATAATCGGCTAAGTAAAAATTGATGCTATCCGCAGAAAGTTCACCTTCAAAATATTTCTTGATGGTCAATAAAAAGAAATCTGGATCGTCGCCCGTCAAACCACCGAATTTCTTTGCAAAACCATCACCATCGCGCATACTCAAATATGGATAAGTGCCATTGGTTACGTACATTCCATCTACAACTTTCCCTGCTGCCTCGCCTCTTAATTCTAGCAGATTTGTACCGGAAAAGCTGACTGCATAAGTTGTAGACTCTTCAAAACCACTGCCTGTGATGGCGCTGTATTGATTCATAAAACCTGGCATAGTAGTATTGGTGTCTGCCGAAATAGACCAACCTGACCAAGTTGTAAATTCAGGAAAAACGGTGAAGGTATTGGGCAAGAAAACATTATCTGCTTCAAAACCACCGCTATTGTCGCTGCCATTCAGAAATTCACCAGCAGACAAGTCGAAGGTTTCGAAGTCAGTGGTGGTTTGTGCGTTCAAGAAACCCAAACCAAAGATTAAGAGTGTTGTAAAAAAATATTTCATTGATGCTTAGATATTTAGACGAAAAATTGCTGTACTCTTGAAAGTGAGAGCAGCTTCATCCGTGATTGATAAATAGTATTATGATTTTAATTTTTCGATGGAAAATCGAACTCCTGTGCTCCAATGTCTGCCTGGCATAGGTCTTCGTTCGATGATGAAATAATCGGTGTCCCAGAGATTATAAATATTGAGGAAAAGTTGCCCTTTATATTTTTCTTTTTGGAGTTCATATTGGAGGCGCGCATTACCAATTTGATAGGCAGGCAAGTTTTCATTGATGCCTAAGGCTGCGCCGACTAATTGGTGTTGGTAACTTACTGCGAAGTTTTTCCAGTTGAAACTAGCTTTTATAAAGCCTTGATGTTCAGGCGTGTACCACAATTGGCTGCCTGCCTCAATTTTTGGTAAGGTTAAGGCAATTTGATTCGTTGAGCGAATACAATCGTAACCTAAAATTAGTCTGAACCAATTCCTATTCTCTAAAGAAATACGCTGTTCCAAACCTCTGCTCCAGACTTTAGCAATATTATTCGCCGACCAAAATTGTTGTCCATCTTGGACGCTCCAAAGAATCCAATTGTCGATGTTTCGATTGAAAATTGCGGTATTGGTTTCTAGCGTCCAATTGTCTTCTTTGAATTCACTTTTAATGCCAATTTCCTCACTCCACCCATTTTCAGGAAGTAAATTCTCGTTGCCGCCAGGTCGCCAAAAACGATCATTTAAAGTCGGCAAGCGATAGTTTTTACTAATTTTTAGATTAGCTCGCAATTGAGGTGAAATTTGATATTCAAAACCTAGACTAGGAACGAGTGGAACACTATTTCCATCTATGAATTCTTGCCTCAAACTGCCTTTCAAAGACCATTTTTTGCAATGCGTTTGGTAAAATGCCAAAAATGCAGAGCGATGTTCTTGCACTTTGTCATTGTATCCAGCAGAAGTTGCGGTAGTGAAAGATTGCGTCGTCCCGAGGTAAAATTGCTGTTGCTTGCGCCATTGCCATTGATCAGAAAACTCGGCAAAGAGTGTAGTGAATTGACTATTGGATTGTAGGAAAATTTGATCGTCTGTGTAGTCTAAATTTTCCTGAAACCAAGCTGCTTTAGCACGAAGCACAGAATTTCGGGTGTAATACCTCCAATTTAATACAGCTCGATGCGCTTGGTCGCTTTGGTGTGCTAAGCTAATATTTTGCACATTGGTCGGCGGAATTTGACGCTCGGACTGTTGATACCAATAATGGGCTTGTACATCTTGTTTTTCGCCTGTCCAGTAGAAATTTTGTAGGAAATTCTGCTGCGAAAGTTGCGCGTTGCTTTGTTCTCTTTTTGGTAAATCAGGAGCAATGGTGTATTGGAAGTTATTTTCTGCTTGAAGGTGAATAACTTTGGTATGGCTCTGAAAATTATTGTTTCCCAGCTTGACTACTCCTTGCTGCTGCCAGCGTCCGAAACTGCCAATTTCGCTTAAAATATTTGCCTGAAAGCGATTTTTAGCATCAGGGAGATTTTGTAAATTGAGTGTTCCTCCAATCGCTCCGCTACCCCAGAGTGAAGTGTTTCCACCTTTTTGTAAACTAATTTCCTCCGTCGTATTCAAATGCAATAAGGATAAATCTAATAATCCTAACATTGGACTTTGCAGTGGCAAACCGTTCCATAACACCAGCGTATGTCCCGCACTTCCACCACGAATCGAAGAAGTCGCCAAACTTCCCAACCCATAACTTTTAATGAAGGTATTGCTTTCTTGCTGCAAGAGATCAGCGACATTGTTGGCTGCTAGACGATTCAGCTGTGGACTTGTCCATTTTTTACTTTGCCCTCCAATATTCTCGCCACGAATCCTCACTGCATAAATCACTACATCCTCCATTACTATCGTATCTTGCTGTCCCCATAAAATGTTGAAAGACAAGCAGCAAAGGCAATAGAAAACCCATCGCCCTAGAGTCGTTTTCATGGACAAAAAGTTGAGCTAAAGTAGGAAAAGAAGTAGGCAAATACGAAGCAAATAGAGTGAACAATCATACGAACTGTACGATTTTCCTCCAATGAAAAGATTAGACCCACCGTTCACTTTTCCTCCGAAAGCTAGTGATGAAATAAGAGGTATTTCCTCTGTTCCTTTGGCAGGTATTCTGGCTCGTTCCACTTTTGATTTACCTTCCCGTCGGTTGGACAGTGGCGTTGAATTGAGGAGGTCGCAACGAAGGCGATCGCCTCAACTAATCAAAAGCTATTTCGGAACTTACAGCAGCGGGGACTGCTCCAGATTTTCACTGGATTCCCTTTTAAGATTGAGTTGTTGCACAACTTCAACCACCAAAGTTTTGCAAAGGTAATAGAAATGAGGAAGTTTTTGAGTTTATCCTAGATTGGACTTTTACAAAAATCAGTTTATTGCCAAACTTATCTCTTTGCTCTTTTCAAGTCAAGCGGGCATCGAACCCGCTTGACTTGATCAGGGTTTGGATGGACTCGATGTCCATCCAAATCCAAAACAAGTCGCTTTAAGCACATTTCAAACAACCCAAATTAATTTCTCCGATTTCCTTACAGCCAGCTAATGCCATTGTCAGTTCAAAATCGGATAACAAATTCTGTAAAACTTCTTCTACACCAGCTTGTCCAGCTAATGCTAAACCATAAACATAAGGTCTTCCTACACAAACTGCCGTCGCGCCTAAGGCAAGTGCCTTGAACATATCTGCACCTCCTCGAATGCCGCTATCTAATAAAACTGGAATTTGCTGATCGACGGCTTTTACAATGCTGGGTAAGGCTTTAACTGCTCCAATTGCGCCGTCTACTTGTCGTCCACCATGATTGGAAACGATAATGCCGTTCATGCCATAATCTATTGCTTTTTTGGCATCTTCTGGATGTAAAATGCCTTTTAGTAGAATGGGCAATTTAGTTTGTTCGCGCAAGAACGGTAACTCTTCCCAAGTGAGTGAAGGACGAGAGAAAATATTGATGAATTTGCGGACGGCTTTGAGTGGGCGCTGTGATTTTAGGTTTTGGAAAAAATTGCCTGGATAGTTGTTCATCAGTTGATAAATTGAAGAAAGTGTGTCTATATTCAGGCGTCTTTGAGTAGGCGCGTTTTCTTCTTCTGGTTCATCTACAAGTTGTTGAAAAACTGGATCAGAAATGTATTGAGCAATTCCTTTTCCTTGCAAAAAAGGCAAATAGGCTAAATCCAAATCTTGTGTTCGCCAGCCTAAAATATTAGTGTCTAAAGTCACTACAATTGCACTGCAACCCGAATGTTCTGCGCGCACTACAAAGCTGCTAATCAATTCATTAGATTTACTCCAATACAATTGAAGCCAACGCGGCGCATCGCCCATAACTGCTGCACATTCTTCCATGCTCAATGAGGCTTGATTAGAGAAAATCATCGGAACTTCATACTTTGAAGTAGCTCTCGCCACTGCTAAGTCTCCATCTGGATGCGCCAATTCTAAAACACCGATTGGACAAGTTAACAAGGGCGTTGGTAAGTGTTTCCCAAATAACTCAATAGAGGTGTCTCGCACGGAGACATCGCGCAACATTCTCGGCACAATTTGCCAATTTCGGAAAGCCGTTCGATTATTTTGGATGGTTTGTCCTTTGCCCGCACCGCCTGCTACATAAGCAAATGCTTCGGCAGACATTTTTTGTGCGGCTAAATCTTCGAGTGCTTCTAAATCAATTGGCAATAATGGCTTTTGTCCGCTGATGCCGTTGAGGTAGATCTGTCGTTGGCGGTCGGTTGCGTTGATTTTCATTTTGCGTGCTGCGTTTGTTTATGAACAGTTCGTACAACTTTGAACCACAAAATAAACAAAGAAAACAAAAGATTGATAAGCAAAGGGCTGTATATAGAATAAGTCATCCATCTTGAGACGCTTAACTGAATTTTGAAGAATACAACGACTAAACTTTTAGCAAAATCTCTAAAAAAATCCGTTCAACATCCGTTACATCCGCGTTCCTATCCTAAATCTCCTCCAACAACTGCCCACTCAATTGTAACAACTGCAATTCCACTACTTTGGCATTGTACTTCGCCGCACTCTGACTAATACCCGCATTCAATAAATTCAACTGCGCCTGTCGAAACTCGACGGAACTGATTTGACCTGCATTGAACTGCTCTTCGGTGCGCTCAAAATTGAGTTGAGCAGTAGCGCGATTTTCTTTTTCTACTTCTAAAATGAAGAGTGCATTTTGGTAGGTTTGCCAAGCGTTGGCGAGATCCGTTTCCAATTGCTGTTCAATTTGTTCGCGCTGAATCAACTGGCTTTGTATACCAACGCGAATATTTTCCGCGCGCATTTTCCGGACGCCGCCATCCCACAAATTCCAAGCTACATTGACACCAAAATTGAGTCCTCGACTAGAAGAATTGAGTACGAAAGAACCTGCGGCATTGTCCTGAAAATTGAAATTGTAATTGGCTTGTGTACTCACGATTGGTCGCCTTGTAGCTTCGTTAAGTTTCAAGTCATATTCTTGAACCACTAAGTTTTGCTGGAGTAGGAGTAATTGAATATTCTCTTGCATCGTTTCGCGCAACAAGGATTGATATTTTGGTTCGTCTAAATATTGAACGCTCGTATCTACTCGAAAATCAACGTCCATTGGTAAGCCCATCAAGAAAGTGAGATTGCGTTTGGCATTAGAAATTTGCTGTTCCAAATTCAACAAGGTGACCGTATCGCGCTGAATATCTACTTGTGCATTTAGCACATCTAAACGACTGCCTTGCCCATATTCGTAGCGATATTCTGCGCGTTGTTTTCTTCTTCTCGAAAGCTCAATTGCCTGTTTTTGCAAATCAAGTTGCTCTCGCAACTGCGCCAAATCATAATAAGCCGACATCGTTTGCAGCAAATTCAATTCCATCGTCTGCCGCAACTGCAAATCCGTCAAATTCAATACTTCCTTCAATTGATCTACGGTCAGTTCGCGCGATTGATTGTAAACTACATAGTTCGCATTCACCGAAGCATTCGCGCCCCAAGAAAAAGCATTATTTACCTTATTTTCCTGCCCATTAAACAATTGCTGCGTCGAACTTCCCAATGTTCCGCTACTTCCCGCACTAGCATCCAAGGTCGGCAAGTAGCCATTCAATTCTTTGCTCGTATTGTTCACCGCAATTTGCCGATCATTTTGCGCAACCCGAATATCAAAATTTTGCTCCATTAAGATGCGCATTGCTTCGTTGGGTGTCAATACATTTTGAGCGAAAAGCATAACGCTAAATAGCAGAGTGAAACTGGTGATTAGTGTCTTTTTATGTTGCAAAAACATTATTCTCTTGTAGTTTGATATGGTTTGAAAGTTGTTTGATGAGCGTATTGTATCGTTGTTGCAAACCGCGACAATCAGTTATATCTCGCAGTCGAAGACGATCTAACAGCAAAGCGATCTCGCTTCTCATCCCGATAATTATCGGGAAGCGGTCTAAACTTCCACTGGCTCTTTTTCCAAAGATTCCTTTTCAATAATGGCACGTTCCATTTTTTCACGCTTGGGCATTTTACCAGAAATCAACCAACGAATACCCATTTTAATTTCATTGCTAATCGCCAAGAATTGTGGCAATACGAAAAGCGTCAAGAAGGTAGCAATGAAAATACCATAGGAAATTGAAATTGCCATTGGAATGAGAAATTGCGCTTGGCGACTCGTCTCGAACATCAACGGTGCAAGACCTGCAATCGTCGTAACCGAAGTCAAGAAAATGGCTCGGAAACGTGCTTTTCCCGCCTCAAAAATGGCATCGTCAAAAGACAGTCCTTCCCGCAAAAAACTATTGAACTTACCGATAAGGACGAGACCATCATTGACTAAAATTCCAATGAGCGCAATGATGCCCAACCAAGACAAAATATTGATTGGAAAATCGTGAAGATAATGTCCCCAAGCTACGCCAATCAAGCTGAATGGAATCAACAAGAAGAGCAAAAAGGGTTGACTGTATGATCTAAAAGTGAACGCAATAATGATATAAATCAAAAATAGAATTGCTGGAATCACAAACTGTGCAGAATCAGTTAACTTCTTCGCTTCGCGATTTTGACCTTCAAAAATGGGCGTCACGGTTGGATTTTTTGCAATAATATCAGGCATAATGTCTGATCGAATCACTGCCAATAGATCGGTCGCACTTTCTTTGGGATTTTTCATATTAGCATCCACTCGAATCTCTCTTTTTCCTTCTAAATGATTGATCGCCACTTCGCCTCTTTCGATGCTGTAAGATGCAATTTCCGACAGTGGAACACGATTACCAGCAGGCGTCAGAACACGCATATCATCCAGGCTTTTAATGGATGCACGTTCACTTCTATCATAGCGTACCCAAACCCGAATTTCGTCTCTTCCGCGCTGAAAACGTTGTACAGGTTGACCAAAAAATCCGCTGCGTACTTGCGCCATCACACTATTCAAATTCAAACCTAGCAGATAGGCGTTATCTTTCAAGCGCATCTTAATTTCCTTGATGCCCGCAGGGTCATTATCGGCAATATCTTTGAGTTGCGGCATCTGTTGGAGTTGAGATTTCAGTTCTTGTTTAGCGGACTTGAGCTCCTGAATATTATTGCCTACTAAAGAAACTGAAACAGGTTTTCCACCAAAATTAGAACCAGAACCAAATTCTAAGCTCTCTGCTTCGTAGATTTCCCCAACCGCTTCCATCACCGCATTTGCAATTTCATCAGACGCAAAATCACGTTCTTCTCCTGGCAGTAAATTCAAATCAATTGTCGCATTCGCCGAACCTGGTCCAACGCGTTTGATGACATTTTCAACGACTTGCTGGTTATCATTTTGGCGACTCGTAAAATCTTCATTCACTTCCCACGCTGCCGCTTCGATGGCACTCGCAATGGAATCGGTAATGGTTTCGCTCGTTCCTTGTGGCATTCTCAAGGTAATGGCGACTCGGTCACTGGCAATGGATGGAAAAAATGTGCCGCGAATGATGCCACCTTTCATTGCACCAAAAGTAATGATGACCAATGCCAAAGGAATCGCAACGCCTAATAGTTTGTTTTGCAGAAAAAATCGGAAAACGGGTGCATAAACTTTGTCGCGCAACCACATCAAAGCGCGGTCAGCATATTTATTGAGTATAAAACTACTTTTTCCTTCTTTCAAAGCGCGTGAATGCGCGATGTGTGCAGGTAAAATAATTAAGGCTTCGATTAAGGAAATGCCTAGAGTTAACATTACCACCACTGCCACTTCGGAGAAAAAATCACCGATTCGACCTTCTAAAAAGAAGAAAGCAGAGAAAGCAATGATCGTCGTCAAAATCGCAGAAATAATCGGCGGCACAACTTCCAGAGTCCCATCAATCGCAGCGCGAATGGGTGACTTGCCTTGCTCGTAATGTTGATAGATATTTTCCCCAATCACAATACCATCATCCACCAAAATACCAATCACGATAATCATTCCAAAAAGAGAAAGTACATTAATCGTAATCAATCCTGGCGCGAAAATGAACATTCCCAAAAAGGCAACAGGCAGACCAACAGCTACCCAAAAGGCTAGGCTTGGTCGCAAAAACAGAGACAATAAAATCAAGACAAGTAAAATACCGACACCTCCATTTTCAGCAAGTAATTCCGTTCTTTGTTGTATGGTAATTGCCGCATCACGCGTAACGTTCAATTGCACGTTGTCGCGTGTAGCGTTGAAGTTGTTTATGTAGGCATTTACCATTTCAGAAGCAGAAACCAAATCTTCATTATTGGTCGTATTTACTCGTATTCTTATTGAGGCTTCTCCATTGTAGTATAAGCGATCTGGATTTTCTGACCAAGTATCACTAACCGTAGCTACGTCTCGAAGATGAATGACTTCGCCATTTGGATTTGCTCTTACGACGATGAAATCAAGTTCATCACCATAATAAGATCGATTGTTAGCACGAATTAGATATTCTTCGGTATCTGTTTTGATCGTACCACCTGTAGTTAGAATATTTGCATTGGCAACCGCAGTAGCTACTTCACTAAAAGATAAATTATAAGCTAATAAATCTTTCTCTCGTACTGCAATTTCTATTTCTTCTTGTGGGAAGCCTGATATTTCTACTTGGGATATTTGGGGGCTTTTTAGATTCCTTATCCACTTTATTATTCTGGAAACCAATGAACCTTCGATAGGAATTCCATCAAGCGCACGAATATCACTCTCGATTCCTCTAGCAATTTGCTTTAAAGTTTTCAAATCCACCCCTTCACCACTCAAAGTAAAACTAATCGCCTCATTTCGATTTTCTAACTTCGCAATTACAGGCGGCTCCATCCCAACTGGAAAAGATGGAACGCGATCTACCGCATTTTTGACATCTTGTAAAATAATGTCCGTATCGTATTCTGAAAATACCTCAATCGTAATGGTCGCGCTGTTTTCAGAGGAAACTGAGGTTACGCGATCTATACCTACCAAGCCGCGCAGATTGTCTTCAATTTTCAGCACTACGCCTTCTTCCATTTGCTCGGGCGACGCACCTGGATAAGCGACATTGATGTTGATGATATTGGATTCGTTTAACGGAAAAAAGGACGAATTTAATCGCATGATTCCGCCAATCCCAAATAGCACAATCGCCAGCAACATCACATTTACAGCGACGGGGTATTTGATAAAGTAAGCAACTATGTTCTTCATGTTTTAGGTTGTGGTTTGAAAGTGATCTATGGCTATATGGCTTTAGGGTTCTTGATGAAACCATAAAACCATGAAGTCATTCAACCATAAGAGCTCTTAAAGGCTCGCTGCTCTATTTTTACCAGTATTTGTCGTTACCATTTCCTCTTTTTCTTCAAAAATTTCGACGCGCATTCCTTCGTAAGCTCCAGGAATAGCTTTGGCTAGAATAAGTTCACCATCTTCTAAGCCACGAATGACAACAGAGCTTTCTTTGTAGTAGATTGGATTGACCTTGAGCAATTTTAAAGTAGTATCGTTTACTGCAAAAACCTGTTCATCATTGACTAGCAGTTTTCGATCAATTTCGTAAGTATTTTCTTCCTCTTTGGCTTTCACTTCGGCTTCCAGATACATCCCTTCACGCAAGCCTTTTCCGCTCACTTGAATAAAGACGGAAATCATTTGTGAAGCGGCATCCACTTTGCTGTTCACCCGCGTGACTTTGCCTGTCCAATTATCAGTTTTTTCCACATTTTTAAGTTCGACAGTCTTGCCGACTTTCATCAAATCCGCGTAGCTATTATTGATGGACACTTCTAATTCGTAAGTATTGGGATTGATAAATTCCCCTAATTTCTGACCTGCTCTCACCAATGTTCCACGGTCTACTAGAGCTTCCGTCAAAATACCACTGAAAGGTGCGCGGATGCGATATTTTAGTAATCGCTCCTCCATATTTTTGACATTGAAATAGGCGGTTTGAATGCCTTTACCAAGAACAAATAATTTCTCTTGCTCCGATTCAAATTCAGGTAACGGGGCAACTTTTTTCTCCATATCAAAATTCTGAATGTAGGTTTGCCACTTTGGGAAGACATCTGCATAGTCCAAGCGTAAATCAGGCAATAACAAGATTAATTGATTGTATAAATTGCTCTTTTGCGCTCGCAAATTCGCGCGATGTTCATCGCTATTGATGCGAATTAACGTCTGTCCAGCACTGTAGCGAACGCCTTCTTTAAATGTGCTTGCGCTACTTTCAAAAATACCTTGTACTTCCGCGAAAAGTTCTACGCGCTGCTTTGCCATCAAATTACCATTGGTCGAAATGGTGATTGGTGTGCTGCTGTTTTGTACGGTATCCACAAAAACTGCGGCTACTTTCTTTTGAGGCTTTTGAACAGGTCGGCTTTTTCCTTCGGATAGTTTTTGAGCAAGCAAAATAGAGCCTCCGACTAATGCGACTCCTAGAATGGCTAAAATTATTCGTCTCAACATGATGATAGGTGATTTACTTTTTTTAGAAGACAGCGCATAAAGTTGGCAAAGTCCTCTTATAATACTGATGTATAAATTTTCAAAATATGTGTTTGACGTGG
>JBCDFY010000065.1:0-30012 GCA_039176995.1 Bacteroidota bacterium | reverse complement strand
TTTTATTTACGAGTTCTATACTTCTTTCATAAAGTCTTCCAGCAACTAATTCAAAAAAGTGCCCAGCTTCCGCAAATAAAAAAAGCTAAGATAGCGTACTATCTTAGCCTATTACAATTATTACACGAGCTACTTTACCTCTTTTGGTGTAATGGATCAGATTTTAAAGCTAAGAATAAGATGAATGGAAAAACAATTAGGATTTAATTGTTGTGGGTGTGCATCCGCTTATTCATATATTGTGCCTTTAATAATAACACAAATATAAGAGAAATTTATTTATGTCACAAAAAAATATATATACTTTTTTTCATGAATGTTTATTTTTCTCAAAATATTGATTCATCTATTCTAATACAGTGCATCTATAGCTTCATAATTAACGATGCTTTTTTGTGAATGTTTTCAGCATTCGAGAACTTTAAGACTTGTTAAACTTTAATTCTCTATCTTGATGCCAAAATCACTCACATGGCTTCTCGTAGAACTTTTCTTCATCGAACGTTAGCGACTACTAGCGGACTACTGCTTCCTGGATTTTTTCAAACTGCAGCGGGAGAAAAGTTACTTCATCAAATTCATCACTATCAAGGTAAAGACGTCACGACCAATGAAGAATTTTGGTATTGGGTACAGCAAGCCTACACCGTTTCTGCGAATATTATCAATTTGAATAATGGAGGCGTAAGTCCACAGCCCAAAGTCGTGCAAGATGCCGTAGAACGTTACAATAAGTTGAGCAATGAAACACCTTCTTACTATATGTGGCGAACGCTAGATGAGGGGCGCGAACCTTTGCGCATGAAATTGGCAGATTTAGCAGGTTGTTCAGAGGAAGAAATTGCCATTAATCGCAACTCTTCAGAAGCCTTGGAAACCATCATTTTTGGATTGCGACTGGACAAAGGAGATGAGATCGTAGCTACGAAATACGACTATCCAAATATGATTCATGCTTGGAAGCAGCGTGAGCAACGCGATGGAGTCGTGGTGAAATGGTTGGATTTTGAATTGCCAATTGAAGACGAGGAAAGTATTGTCAATCAATTCGTCAATGCTTTCACGGAGCGAACCAAAGTGGTGCACATCACGCATATGATTAATTGGACAGGACAGATTTTGCCTGTAAAACGCATTGCACAAGAGGCAAGAAAACGAGGTATTGAAGTGCTCGTGGATGCAGCACATACTTTTGCCCAATTGGACTACAAAATTCCAGATTTGGAATGTGATTATTTAGGCACGAGTTTGCACAAATGGCTATGCGCACCTTTTGGGAGTGGAATGCTTTACGTACGCAAAGAAAAAATTGAAAAGCTCTATCCACTTTTTGCTGCGCCAGATGCCAATAGCGATGATATTCGGAAATTTGAGCATTTAGGCACACGTTCATTTGCCATCGAACAAGCCATTGGTCAAGCCATCAATTTTCATCAAATGATTGGTAGCGAGCGCAAAGAAAAACGCTTGCATTATCTAAAAAAATACTGGTTAGAACGCATCGCTGATTTGGATATTTACCACTCTTACACTTCTATGAATCCTGAATTTGCTTGTGCTTTGGCACTATTAGGGACTAAAGAGAAAACGGTTCAAAAACTTAGCAATCATCTATTCAAAAAATACAAAATTCATACGACTACCATTCAATGGGAAGCGGTGAATGGCGTTCGCATCACGCCGAATGTGTATACAACGACGAAGGATTTGGATAGGTTGGTTAGGGCGTTGCGAGAGTTTGGGAAAAGCTAAATGCTGTTTTTGTATTCTCTTTTGAAGATGACGATCTGATGAAAAAACGGGACAATAGGAATAAGCTACCAGCGTTTCTGAGAAGACAAAATAATGCTTTTCTTAGGAACTGACTCAAATATTGAAGGTATAGGTACTGAGGTTTCTGGCAAATCATCAATATATGTCTTATTTTGCTGTTTATTCGTTTAAGTTTATTCAATAGGGTACACAAATTGAAATTATGAAATTTCGTTTCTATATCTTTTTATGCTTTATCTCTCTTTTGCTCGCTACGTCACTTTCTGCGCAAACGCACAAAACTCAATCTGTCTTGCGCGACGGTCAAGTCTTCAAAATAGAAATTACAGAAACGGGCGTCCATCGCCTAACTTACGAATGGTTGCAAGAACAACTGGGCATCAATCCAGCAGACTGGAACGCAGATCGTATTCAGATTTTTGGAAACGGTGGTGGGCAGTTGCCAGAGGAGAATTTGACAGATCGAATAGATGATTTACAAGAAAATCCAATTCAAATTGTGGGCGGCGATGATGGAGAGGTGAATGCAGGAGATTATATTTTGTTTTATGCGGAAAATCAGGACAAAATCTATTACAGCGAAGACGATCAAATGTGGCTGACGCAGAAGAATGTATTCGATACAAAGAACTTCTATTTCTTAAAAATTGGGAATAAAAAAGGAAAACGTATTGAGTTGCAAGAGAATCTTACAGATGCGACTTACAGCAGCAATAGTTTTGATGATTTTATTCACTTTGAGGAAGATAAATTGAACTTATTGGATGAATTCGAGCATTCGCAAGGTTCTGGAAAACGTTGGTATGGCGATCAATTTAAAAATGTACGGTCTTATGATTATGATTTTACTTTTCCAAACTTGGTGACTTCCGAAGAAGTGAAAATCAAAGCGCGCTTGGCAGCGAGAAGTCGTTCCAGTCGTCGCTTTAGCATTGAAGTGGAGGGACAGAATTTGCAAAGCAATTTAATTAACAGCACTTCAAGTTCCTTTCGAGAACCTGCGGAGTCCATTTATGCCAATTTTGGTACAATCCAAGATCAATTTACGGCTACGCGCGATCAACTTGATTTAAAAGTCACCTACAACACAGGCGAGAACGAAGAAGCATGGTTGGATTACATTACCCTAAATGCGCGCCGCGAACTCAAAGTGGACGAAGCACAATTGCAGTTTAGTGATACTAGAAGTTTGGAACAAGAACGAAGTGCCTTTCAGCTAGAAAGTAGCAAAAATCTACAGATTTGGGACATTACGAATCCTTTGGAAGCCAAAAATCAAGAGGTTAAACAAAATGGAAGTAGCTATAACTTTGGCTATGAAAGTCAGACCTTGAAGCGTTTTGTAGCTTTTGATGCAAGTGAAGTCATAACTCCTAATTACATACAAACTCTTGATAATCAAAATCTTCACAATATCCAATCCGCAGATTTAGTCATTATTTATCCAACCACTTTTGAAACTGAGGCGGAACGCCTAGCAGAGCATCGCCGCAATTATTCGGACTTGAACGTCCAAATGATATTAATTGATCACATCTTCAATGAATTTTCTTCTGGTCGTCAAGATCCAACTGCTATCCGAGATTTTGCAAGAATGCTTCATTTGCGAGACGCCAATTTTAGATATTTACTCTTGTTTGGAGATGGTTCTTTCGATTATCGAAACATCAAAAATAGAGGCTCTAACTTTATTACGGTTTACGAAACTGACCGCTCCGAAGACCCAATTGACGCTTTTCCTTCTGATGATTATTTTGGTCTTCTGGATGAAGAAGAAGGAAGTTCCTTACGTGGAGATTTGGACATCGCCATTGGTCGGTTACCTGTAAAAACGATTTCTGAAGCTCGGCAGGTCGTAGATAAAATCATGCGCTACGATTTGGATGAGAGTACGATGGGCGATTGGCGAAATCGAGTGGCTTTTGCTGCCGATGATGAAGATAATAATTTACACATTCGGGACACCGATTTCATTTCGCGTAGTTTCCGAAATGCGCAACCCAAATTCAACCAAGAAAAAATATACTTTGATGCTTTTGAGCAACAATCTACTTCTGGCGGACAGGGATTTCCTGATGTGACCGAAGCTATCAATCAAACGCTTTTCAAAGGAGTTTTGGCGATTAATTATTTAGGACACGGCGGCTCGCAAGGCTGGGCACAAGAGCGTGTTTTGGATAAAAATCGAGGAGACATTAAAAAGCTAGATAATCGAGATCGTTTACCCGTTTTCGTGACGGCGACTTGCTCTTTTGCAGGTTACGATGACCCCAATCAAGTGACAGGTGGCGAAGAAGTCTTACTCAATCCAAACGGAGGTGGTATTGCACTATTTACCACAGTACGAGCAGTTTACGCAAGTTCCAATGCGGCTTTGGTGCGCTCAGTTTTCGATACGATGTTCCATTTAGTGAATGGGGAGCGACCTACTTTAGGACACATTATGCGTACTGCCAAAAATGCTTCTAGCGTCGGACGATCTACCAATTCTAGGAAATTTACCTTACTCGGCGACCCTTCTCAATCACTGGCGTTGCCTAGAAAACGAGTGACAACTACAAGCATTTCTTCGGATACTTTACGTGCTTTCCAAAAAGTAACCATCACGGGTCAAGTCGAAAATTTAAATGGCACTCTAGCTAATACTTTTAATGGCGAATTGACGGCTTCGGTTTTCGATAAAAGCATTTCTTACACTACTTTGGCGCAAGATTCTGGGAGCAAACCTTACACCTTTGACCTCCAAAAAAATGTAGTTTTCAAAGGAAGAGCAAGTATCACGAATGGTGAATTTGAACTCACTTTTGTCATGCCCAAAGACATTAATTTTGAGTTTGGGCAAGGAAGAATTAGCTACTATGTCAAAGATGAAATGGCGATGGAAGATGCTTCTGGCGTTTACGAAGAAATCATCATAGGTGGCGCAGATGAAGAAGCCCTTGCTGATCAAGAAGGTCCACAAATTGAATTGTTTTTAGAAGATGAATCTTTCGTTTTTGGTGGCACGACTGGCAGCAGTCCACTCTTAATCGTAAAGCTGCAAGATGACAATGGCATCAATGTTTCAGGAAATAGTATTGGACATGATTTGGAAGCAGTTTTGGATGAAAATACACAGAATACTTTCCTACTCAATGACTTCTACGAAGCCGCTTTGAATGATTATACCAAAGGAACGGCTTTTTTCCCATTAAAGGATTTAGAAGATGGTTTGCACAGCATCGAGGTAAAAGCATGGGATATTGCGAACAATTCATCGAAAGCCTACACCGAATTCGTAGTCGCTACAGACGAACAATCTGCACTGAGCAACGTATTGACTTTTCCGAACCCCTTCTCTGAATCTACCTGTTTTGAATTCGCACATAATTTCCCTAACAAAGAGCTGGACGTTCAGATACATATTTATAATGTAACGGGTAGATTAGAAAAAGTCATAGAAGAACGTATATTTGCCGATGGAAGCGCAGTGGAAGGTACAGATTGCATTCTTTGGGATGGAAGAAGTAACGGTGGAGTAGATTTGGTAAAAGGACTTTACTTATATCAAATCAAAGTGCGTCCCGTTGGAGAAGATCGTTTAGGAGAGAGTACTTTTGAAAAGTTGGTTATTTTGAAATAAAATATAGCTGTTTACCACAGTAGTCATAACAGTTGATTTCACATAGATCACATGAGTTAAGTTTTGAAGTAAGAAAACACGACACTAAACCGTCTCGTATAGATCTAAATTAAGCGGATTTACTTTTATTATAAATTCAGATGCTATGTGACTTATGTGAAAATACTATGCAAACTATGTGGTAAATTAAAATAAAAGTAGCTCTAAAAAATAAATATCGCTATTTGCGGTTATTACTTTTGAAAAGTCTTTTTAACGATACATTAATACAACAATTCTAAACTTGCCTATGAAGCAACAGTACACTTAAATCATTTTATTAAATACTGTTGATGAAAAACTTTACTACACTAAGGGTTCATCATTATTTTCCGCGGCCGAACGGTCTAGTTCCACTTGATTTTCAAGTTGATTACAGCTCTTGAGGCAACTCAATTCTGCTGTGTTCATATCTCAAATCCGATAACAATAAATAATTTTTTGTGAACAATAAAATAATGGTGAGCCTCATGAGAAAGGTATTACTTTTTACAATTCTATCCTCATTTTTCGCAGCTAGTACAGTTGCCCAAACCAATGGTTGTCTATTTCAAGACGGTCAATTCATTACGCAAAATGGTAATCTTTGTCCGAACGCAGTTGTTTCTGCTGTGCCATTTCTAGGTATTACACCAGATGCACGTTCAGGTGCGATGGGAGACGTAGCAATTGCACTCTCTCCAGATGCGAATGCGATGCACGCGAATGCTTCAAAATTGGCTTTTGCAGAGCAAGATTTCTCCATTTCAGCTACATACACACCTTGGCTACAAGCCTTGCAACTGCAAGATGTTTACTTGGCATATCTATCGGGGTACAAGAAACTATCTGACTTGGAAGCAATTGGCTTGAGCTTGCGATTCTTCTCTTTGGGAAGTATTTCTTTCACCGATCAAAATGGTCAGCCATTGGGAACGGGGAAGCCTAATGAATTTGAGCTGAAAGGTTCTTATGCGCGTAAGTTATCAGAGAATTTTTCTGCTGCAATTGGTGCAAAATTCATTTACTCCAACTTGGCGGCTGGACAGCGCGTAAATGGAACGGGTGAAGAAATTGAAGCTGGACTAGGTGGAGCAGCAGATATTTCTTTTACTTACGAAAAACCAACAGATGCGGGAGTATTCAGAGCAGGTCTGGCAGCTACGAATATTGGTTCGAAGATTACTTATACTGGTAATATCGTGAAAGATTTCCTACCTGCAAATCTAGGGCTAGGTGCAGCTTATGAATTTGAATTGGATAGCTATAATTCCATTACCTTAGCAGCAGACATCAATAAAGCAATCGTTCCAAGTCCGTGTTTAGATAGTCCTGATATACCAGGAAATGAATGTGACCCAGATGGAGATGGTATCAATGACTACAAAAATCTATCTCCAATACAAGGAATATTCACCTCTTTCAATGATGCACCAAGTAGGGGAGGAGAGTTCAGAGAAATCTTTTATTCCGTAGGAGCAGAGTACTGGTACGACGAGCAATTCTCCATTCGTACAGGTTACTATTTTGAAGATCAAAGTAAAGGTGCGCGCCAGTATCTGACCGTTGGTTTAGGCTTGCGTTACAATATCTTCGGATTGAATTTCTCTTATCTCGTACCAACAACGAATCAAAGAAATCCACTAGACAACACTTTGCGTTTCTCTCTGTTGTTCAACTTTGGAGATGCAGTTGGAGTGGAGGAGTTGTAGTATTGAGGAAACCTAGTCAATAAACCACCAAGAGAAGTAAGTTTTGTTTTTGTGCTATCAAGTATCGGACACTTTCAAAAGTGTCCGATACTTTTGTTTCTACCTCAATTAAACAGTTCAACATATAAACAAATCAGCAACACCAATGTCCGTAGTTGTCGAACAACTTACCAAAACATACGGCGCGCAAAAGGCAGTCAACCAATTGAGTTTTGAGGCTCAAAAAGGAGAGATTGTCGGTTTTCTTGGACCAAACGGTGCTGGGAAAACCACGACGATGAAAATACTCACCAGTTATATTCCTAAGTCGAGTGGAAAGGCAACCGTCTGTGGTTTTGATGTAGAAGAAAATTCTACAGAAAGTCGCCGTCGGATTGGGTATTTGCCTGAGCACAATCCGCTGTATAAGGACATGTACGTTAAGGAGTATTTGCTGTTCATTGCACGTTTGCACAAAGAGGTGAGCAATAAGCGACAGCGCGTACAAGAAATGATTGAGCAAACGGGCTTGGGGAGAGAGCAGCACAAAAAAATTGGGATGCTTTCTAAAGGTTATCGCCAGCGTGTTGGTCTAGCGCAAGCGATGTTGCACAATCCAAAGGTGCTGATTTTAGATGAACCAACTTCTGGATTAGACCCGAATCAATTGGTAGAAATTCGTAGCTTGATTCAGCAATTGGGTAAAGAAAAAACGGTGATTTTTTCTACGCATATCATGCAGGAAGAACAAGCCATTTGTGATCGTGTGTTGATTATCAATAAAGGAAAACTTGTCGCCAACGACCCCATTCAAAACCTACAAAATCGGGTGAAAGGTTCTTCCTTGGTGAGTATCGAATTCAAAGAAGACGTAAAAACTGCCCAGTTACAAGCCATTGAAGGTGTTCAAGAAGTGAAAAATGCAGGAAAGCGCAAATGGCAACTCATTTCAAGCGTCGAAGAGGATATTAGAGCAGATGTTTTTAAATTTGCCGTCGCCAACCAATTGACTCTGCTGGAAATTAGGCAAGAAGTCTTTAGTGTAGAAGATATCTTCCAAAAATTGACAGCGAATGAAGAGTAATCGTCTCGGATTGTATCCAAGATGCGATACGCTCATAACATCATATGACCTACGAGAAAGCCATTGAATACTATCGCCCTCGAAACTCGAAACTCAAAACTCAAAACTACAACCTTGCTAAGCATATTTTTAAAAGAAGTCAACGCCTTTTTCAGCTCGCTCATCGGCTACATTGTCATTGGAATTTTTCTAGTGATGATGGGCTTATTCATGTTCGTTTTTGCGGATTATAGCATATTAAATTATCAGTTTGCGACGCTTGATCAACTGTTTGGCATTGCGCCAATGATCTTCATGTTTTTGATTCCTGCAGTGACTATGCGTTCTTTTGCAGAAGAACAACAAAGTGGGACGATTGAGTTACTGGAAACGCGTCCGTTGAGTGATTGGCAAATTGTATTGGGAAAATATTGGGCGTGTTTGCTATTGGTGGTTTTCGCACTTTTACCAACTCTATTGTACTATTGGACAGTACATGAATTGAGCAAAGCTCCAGCTGGGCAAGAAGATTTGCTTTATCCTGGATTAGACTCTGGAGCAATTGCGGGTTCTTACATTGGCTTATTTTTTTTAGCAGCTGGATTTACGGCGATTGGCATTTTTGCTTCTTCTTTGACGAATAATCAAATCGTTTCTTTCTTACTCGCTACTTTCCTTTGCTTCCTCTTTCACTGGGGCTTTCTATTCATCAGTAATCTTGCCGTTTTTGTAGGAAAAGTAGATGATATTATTCAAATGATCGGCATTGATTATCATTATGAATCGATGAGTAGAGGCGTGTTGGATAGTCGAGACTTGATTTATTTTTTGTCGTTGATTGTCTTATTTTTAGTGGGAACAGCTACGGCTTTGCAGCGGCGTAAGTGGTAACGCGAAATGCTGCTTTGAAGCCTCACGCAAAGACGCTAAGGCGCAAAGAATTTTTTAATTTCTGCCTCGCAGAAAAAGTTGAAAGTTCGACTAAATAAAATGATCTTCTCAAACACTCAAACACTCAAACACTCAAACACTCAAACATTCAAACACTCTCCCCCTTCATCTTCGACGCATTCTCTTCAACCTGCAAGGCTTCAATAATCCCTTCAATATCGCCATCCATAATTTTATCTAAACTGTAAAGTGTCAGATTGATACGATGATCGGTTACGCGATTTTGCGGATAGTTGTAGGTACGAATTTTGTCGGAGCGGTCGCCAGAACCAACGAGTGATTTACGAGCAGAAGAAACGGTATTCTGATGTTCAGCGCGCTGTTGATCTTGGATTTTTTGATAAAGGCGTTGCATCGCAATTTCCTTGTTTTTATGCTGCGAACGTCCGTCTTGACTTTCGGAAACGACACCAGTTGGAATATGCGTAATTCGGATGGCAGATTCCGTTTTGTTGACGTGCTGCCCACCTGCACCACTCGCGCGGAAAGTATCAATTTTCAGGTCTGCTTTATTGATGTCAATGTCGTCCACTTCCAGTTTTGGCATGACGACGACTGTTGCAGCCGAAGTATGCACGCGTCCTTGCGATTCGGTTTTAGGGACACGCTGTACTCGATGTGCTCCTGATTCAAATTTCAGTTTTCCATATACATCTGTTCCATTCACTTCCAACACCAATTTGCTGTATCCACCAACCGTTCCTTCCGTAACATTCACCAATTCCGTTGACCAACCTTGTCCTTCAAAATAGCGAGAATACATTTTATACAAATCTCCAGCAAAAATACTGGCTTCATCACCACCTGCACCCGAACGAATTTCAAAGATTACGTCTCGCTCATCTTCAGGATCTTTTGGAATCAACATCACTTTGATCTTCTCTTCCAGTTCCGCGCGCTGCTCCTTCAAATCTTCCAACTCCAAACTTGCCATTTCGCGCATATCTGGATCATCATCTGTGAGCATTTCCTCTGAACTAGCCTCATTATCTAATACATCCTTGTACTCATGATACGCCTCCACAAACTCTTGCAGCTTTTTATATTCTTTACTCACTTTAGTATAGCGATCCATATCACTCACTACTTCTGGATCAGCCAACTGCTCTTCCAAAAGACTAAAGCGATCTCTCATTGCCTCCAATTGCGCCAGCATATCGTTCATCTCGATTATTGATTTGTTTATTTGTTGAATCGTTGATTTGAGGATACAACTCGAAATTATTCCCTCAAAACTCAAACCCAAAAAGGAATGCAAAGAAACAAAAATTGGTTCAAAAACGCTATTCGATTTTCTTACGCTTTCGTTGGTTTTCTTCAAACTGTTTGGATAGGTCTTTGGTTCGTCCCAAATCCGAAGAGAGGGCTTTGGGTGCATCCACATTCAAGAGCACTTCATTATTCCTCCAGAAGGCTTCTTTGTAAGTGTAATTGAAGTCGCGTAAGTCTTTTTCTCGATTCATTCGTTTGCCTTTATTACCTGCTATTTTATCAGTGGTATCAAAGAAATATAAAGCAGATTTTCTAGCAAAAGTGCGTGTTTTTTGGTTGTATTTGAATTGAGAAAACCACTCGATACTTCTCGGATAGTATTTGTTGCCGACTTTATGATAGGTTGAAATTTTGTAACTACCAGCACTTGGATCGCCAGAAGTGACTTTCAAAAATGCCGAATCTGATTTACGGATGATGACTTCACCTGTAGCAAATCCATTGTTTTCCGTCCGATCCGAAAATTGTTTCATTTGATAGCCAATTTTAAGCAAGGTGTCTCCATTTTCTGAGTATTCCCCCAAATTATAGAAGGCATATTTGTCGTACATACTAGCAGGCTTGAAGAAGAAATGAAATCTGCGGGAACGAGTGCTATTCCATAGTTCATACAAAGGATAAATGGAATTTCTTCCAGTCACAAATTTTTCAATTCTAGGAGGTAGATTTTTTTGATCATCGCTTCGACGCATCTCTTTCAACCACATTTTGCTTTTATACTTCGGATTAGAATACGTTTTATCTTTAATGTTGATAAAGCACTCAATCAATTCTGCATAAGCCCCATCGCTTATGGTATAATCTTGATAGAAGCCTTTCAAGAAATACTTAGAACTACCATAATTGCTTGGAATTTTGTTCACAGCCCGCTTGAAAATATCCACAATTCCATCTTTGGAAAGGACAGTGATGGCATCTAAGCTAAAGATGTTTTCTTTCAGTTGAACTACAATTTCCTCTTCTAATTCTTCAATTGGCAAAAAGATAGTAGAATAGCCTAAACGACTGATAACCAACGTATCTTGTAACTCATTAGCATACAAACGAAACGAAAACTTACCTTCTTGATTGGAAAGCACTCCTCGACTTTGGTTGGATTGCAAAAAGACATTGGCAAATTCAACTGGTGCATCCATTTCGCTATTTTCGATAGTACCAGTAATGGTTTTTTGACTTTGTGCTAAAGGACTAAATATCAAGAGAATAAGTAGAAAACAACCTAGCTTTTTCATGGTGGAAAATGGATTTAATTAATCTAGTAGAAAATGTATCTTTGTGTTCTTTTTGGAGTAAAATCTAGGAGTCGGACGTTTTGTGAAGCGTCCGACTCCTAATTTGGAAGAGCAACCCATTCACATGGCGCAAAAAACAAAATTTGTCAAAAAACGTCCAAACTATCTCTACGTGGTCATCAGCGTAGCGATGGTGTTGTTTTTGCTGGGTTTTTTTGGAGCAATCGTTTTACAAACTCAAAATTTGGTGGACTACTTCAAGGAGCAAGTTAACATCATGATTGAGTTAGAAAATACGACTTCTGAAGAAGCACGCGCCAAAGTCCAAGAGGAACTCTTCTCTGCTAACTACTTAAAAGACAGTTCTATTGTTTACACGACGAAGGAAGAAGGTGCGGAACTGTTGAAAGAAGAATTTGGGGCAGATTTTTTGAGTTTGGATATGCCGAATCCGCTTTACGATATTTTGACCTTTAATGTGAAAGCGGTGTATTTGAATAAGGACAGTTTGGCGCAAATTCGAGTGGATTTAAAACGCTATCCTTTCGTGAATGATGTTTTTTATCAAGAAAGCCTCATCAGTGAACTTGCCCAAAACATAGAACGTCTCGGCTATCTCTCTTTAATTATCAGTATTTTCTTTATTGGTATCGCCATTCTACTGATTCATAATACGATTCGTCTTGCTTTATACGCTAATCGTTTTTTGATTAAAAATATGCAATTGGTAGGGGCTTCTTGGAGCTTTATCAGTCGTCCTTATCTAGTGCGTAGCGTTTGGTATGGTGGATTAAGTGCGCTCATTGCTATTGCTGGATTGGTCTTTTTTTACTCGCTTCTCCGCAGAGATATTTATCAAATCAGTACTTTCGGAAATGATTGGAAAAATTTGATTCTTTTTCTGGGACTTATTTTCATCGGTATCGCAATTACTTCTTTAAGTACCTACTATGTGGTGAATAAGTATTTGAGGATGCGGGAGAATGATTTGTATTGAAAGGGTAGTTAAATCCGTAATCTTCAGTGATGAAACCTTTAAGCTTTGCTAATACACAAAAGGTTTGACAAAAGAGGGATTCTTCTATCAAACCTTTTATTCAGTTCTAAACTATGAAAAACAAAAAACTCTTCTATTTCGTGCTGCTCTTACTCTTTTTTGTTTTCCAAGCCTGTCGTGCTAGTCAGTGTGGTTGTCCGTAGTGGTCGTACTGATTTCGCGCATTCTAATCTCGTCTTCATTATCGTCAAAGAACTTGTACTCCATCAAGTGAAAATCATTATTTGATTGAATACGAATCCATTTTTGATGCTCTAAATACCAGCGCATTGGCTTATTTGGAAATCCTTTTTTCAAAAAGGCATCAATGAAAGGATGTGTTTTCAGATAGATTTTTGACTTAGGACGCGCCTGCATAATCAAGTTCAAGTCGCGTTCGATTTCATCTGTTAGCAAGATAGAAGGATTAATTTTTCCACTTCCCTTGCAAGTTGGACAAACCTCCGCTACATTTACTTCAGTTTCCTTGCGCACACGTTGACGCGTAATTTGCATCAAACCGAACTTACTCAATGGCAGAATCGTATGCTGCGCTCTATCGTTCGCCATGTACTGGCGCATGGCTTTTTGCAATTTTTTCTTATTGTCGGGCGTACGCATATCAATGAAATCAATTATGATGATGCCACCAATATCCCGCAGCCGCAGCTGACGGGCAATTTCCTCCGCCGCTTCCATATTCACCGCCAAAACAGCATCTTCTTGATTCTTGCTCGACATTTTATGCCCGCTGTTCACATCCACGACGTGCATTGCTTCCGTATGCTCAATGACGATATACGCGCCACTAGACATCGTTGGCGTTTTCCCGAAGGAAGACTTGATTTGACGTGTAATGCCGTTAGCATCAAAGACTGAACGACTACCACGATGCAACTGGACAATTCTACTTTGATCGGGAGAGAAAGAATTCATGTAGTTTTTGATGCTACCAAATAATTCTTTGTCGTTTACTATGATTTTATTGAATGAATCAGAGACGACGTCTCTCACCAAGCTGGTTGTTTTGTCTAATTCGCTGAGTAGTTTCTTAGGAGGTTTTGCTTTGTGTAATTGGTCGTGTATCTGCTCCCAATTGCTCATCATACGCGATAGTTCTTCATGCAGTTCCGCACTATTCTTTCCTTCTGCCGCAGTGCGGACAATAACCCCAAAGTTCTTAGGCTTCAAACTCTCGATGATCTTTTTCAGTCGTTTGCGCTCTTCTGCATTTTTTACTTTCTTGGAAACGGCGACTACATCTGTAAAGGGGGAAAGCACCAGAAAGCGCCCTGGAATGGTGATTTCGCAACTCAAGCGAGGACCTTTCGTTCCGATAGGTTCTTTTAGGATTTGAACCAGTAGGGGTTGCTTTTTATCTAGGACTTGATCTATGCGTCCGCCTTTGTTAATGTCTGGCTCAATTACGAAATTATCGAGCCGATGCGTTTTTAGTTTTCCAGTGATGGAGTCTTTGGTAAACTTGGCAACTGATTTTAATTTAGGATTCAAATCAGTATAATGTAGAAAGGCATCTTTGCTGTGTCCAATTTCTACGAATGCGGCATTTAATCCTGGCATTAATCGCTTAATTCTACCGAGAAAAATGTCTCCTACGTTAAATTGCATATTTTTTTCTTGGCTATGCAATTCTACCAACTTTCCGTTCTCTAACATGGCAATTTCTACCTCGTCGAGTGTGGAGTTGATAATTAACTCTTTTTCCACAATGTTATGAGTTTTGTCGTCTTAGGAGTACATCGTACTTGATGAAGAAACAGAAAAGTAGCATTAAATGCTAGATGAGCCTTTGATCATTAATATCTGTATCTAGCTTTTATGCTTAGGAGAAGGAGAGGTGTTCAGTTGAATTTATCGTTCTTACTTATCGGTTGCATCTGATGGATGTATAGAGAAACGGTTATCTGGGTTCAAAGTCGTTACGTATTATAATCTGCGCACTAAGATAAAGTATACTTCTATCTACCTTTTCAACACTTCTGGGGTATTCGACTTGGAGTCATTAAAGAATTATTTTTTGAAGGATTCAGATGCCAAAAAATACTTTGCTTTTTGAATACTAAAATTACGCATTCCTTTTCCTTTTGTCCTGATTACACCTAAGACAATCAGATGAAAATTGAAGGGGGGTGAATCTGAAGTATTTATGTTTTGAGGTAAAACGACGGACTACACATTGACCTTCAATCTTCATCTTATGCTTGAATATAATTATCTTTTCTTCTTATGTCTGTTCTTGCGAAGACGCTTCTTTCTCTTGTGCGTTGCAATCTTATGTCTTTTACGCTTTTTTCCACAAGGCATATGCTTCTAAATTTATTAAGATTAAAAAATTAAAATTTATAAAGAATCAACCTTTTCCTGCCATCAATAGCAATCAAGATTGACAAATACTTTTATACTGTTGTATTTTATCTGTTTGTTGAAGTTGTGTGTAAATATCTGCTAATAGACAAGCGGCTTCTTTATTCTCGCTTTCTATGCTCAAAATTTTCAATAAACGTTCACTTGCTCGTTCCAATTGATTAGTTCTAATCGCTTGGCGAGCCAAGGTCATCAATACTAATACATTATTAGGATTCTCTTGGTTCAAATTGCGCAACATCTGTATACCCGTCATTGGGTTCTGAGTTTCCAAATGAACCAAAGCCAAATTTACTTTATGCTGAACATTATCAGGATTGATTGAGATGGCATTTTCAAAAGCCTTGAATGCTCGATTGACACAAAATTCACGTACCTTATCTTCCGTACTTCTCTGTGTACAGATAGCATAGGTAGTTCCAGCAATAGACCAAGACTCTTCTGAATCTTCGATATTTGCTGCTTCTTCTGCATAATGACCAGCAATCGCTAATTGATCAGAACGATACCAAGCACCAGAAAGTTGCTTGAAGGTTTCTATCTTAAGAGAATCTGCACTTTCTAGCTCTAACTGTTGCTCCATTATCTTGATGGAACTTAAAGTTTGGGCATCAAGTTGATCTTTTGCCGAGCGCATTAATATAGAAACATCTGTGCTTTCTATCGCTAATTCTCGAGAAGCCTCAATTTGCTTTTGCTGACTAGGTTTGGTATCGAAACCAAAGTAAAGTAATGCGAAAAGTATCAAAGAAGAAACTACCACGATCCATTGTAATCGAGACATAAACATCTAGCATTCTTCAACTAAAATATTCCTATTCGTCTTCTTTTTCAGGAAGCTCATGAACATTTTCCTTTACTTGCTCTACGAATACTTTCGCAGGTTTGAAGGCAGGAATGTAGTGTTCTGGAATTTCTATAGCTTTGTTTTGCTTAATGTGTCTGCCGATTTTTTTCGCGCGCTTTTTGATAATGAAACTACCGAATCCGCGTACGTAAACATTTTCGCCACTAGCTAAAGAATCTTTCACTTCTGTGAAGAGTGCTTCTAGTGTCACCAAAACGTCTACTTTTTGGACACCGGTTTTCTCAGATATTGCTGCTACCAAATCCGCTTTCCTCATGCTAATAACTGGTTTATAATTAGTTATGAAACAATTGTATTTATTCTATTAAAGAATCGCAAATTTCGTAAATTTCTTTTGCTATCAAAGAAACCGCTCTTTTTTTTTTCTTTTTTTTCTTCATATTCAATTAGTTATGTCTGAAAAGTGGAATTAATCTCAAAATTTTATACTTCTCTAATTGTCTATCTTGCTAATAAAAATTTTGGCAGGGGACTCTTTTGATACTATTTGATATGTGATTTTGTAATTCAAAAGAATTTGTACATTTTTGACGGCACTATTCAAAGGAGTCAGAAAAAGTCATTCAACCATTTGATAAAAGTGGCTAATAAATAGGGAGACTTCTCAACATACAGATAAAACTAGATTTTCAATGATACAATCAAAGATAGGTGGCATTGGTTTTTACGTGCCAGAGAAAGTAGTAACAAATCATGATCTGATAAAAGTAATGGATACCTCAGATGAGTGGATACAAGAACGGACGGGGATTGCAGAGAGGCGGTATGCAGAAAAACACAAGGAGAACACCTCAACGATGGGCGTGAAGGCTGCACAAATTGCTATTGAGCGAGCAGGTATCACTGAAAAAGACGTTGACTTCATCGTTTTTGCAACTTTGAGTCCAGATTACTATTTTCCAGGCAGCGGTGTGTTGTTGCAACGCGAAATGGGAATGCAAGGCATAGGCGCATTAGATATTCGTAACCAATGTAGCGGATTTATCTATGGTCTCTCCATTGCTGATCAGTTTGTGAAGACTGGAATGTATAAAAATGTCCTGCTAGTCGGTGCAGAAATGCACTCTTGTGGCTTAGATTTTTCGACTAGAGGACGAAATGTAACGGTCATTTTTGGAGATGGCGCGGGAGCCGTTGTGGTGCAACCTTCAGAAGATGAAAATAGAGGAATTCTTTCTACACATCTTCATGCAGATGGCGACCACGCAGAACGTTTAGCCTATATTAATCCAGGTTCACACGGAGGCGTTTATTTGGATAAGGAACGATTTGGTTTTCCAGAGCAAGAATTTGGTGGTGCATTCTTAACTGAAAAATCTTGGGAAAGCGAAGACATTTATCCGAACATGGATGGTCAACACGTTTTTAAGTATGCAGTAACCAAATTTCCAGAAGTCATCAAAGAAGCCTTGGATGCCAATGGCTATACTGGAAAAGACATTGATATGTTCGTTCCGCATCAAGCCAATTTGCGTATTAGCCAGTTTGTACAAAAACGCCTAGGTTTGAGTAATGACAAGGTGTGGAACAATATTCAGAAATATGGTAACACGACTGCCGCTTCTATTCCAATTGCACTTTGTGAGGCTTGGGAAGCAGGAAAAGTAAAAGAGGGCGATTTGGTTTGCTTAGCAGCTTTTGGTAGTGGATTTACTTGGGGTTCAGCTCTGATTCGTTGGTAAATTCAACAACTATTACAGCTAGACTGCGAGGACTTGGAGGTTTTCAAAATCTCTAAGTTCTAGTATTCAGACAATCATCTCTATAGCCCAAGCATCTCCTGCTTTCAACAGCTTCCGCAAACTGTGTTTAATAATCCATTTTCTTTCCTTACCAGCATTTTCACGCCAAGACTCGATCAAATTTTCTGCAACAGCTCGATTATCTTTTACAATATCATTAATGCAATTGGCAACTGATTTTTGAACGTATTTGGACTTATCGTCTTTCAAATTTTCCAAAATCGGTAAAATGGGTGCTGGATTTTCGATGAATTGATCTAGTTTCTTCGCCCACGGCAATCTAGGTCGTACCCCTTCGCAAGACAAGCGACGCACATGGAAATTTTTATCCTTCGACCACTTTTTCATCATTTTTAAAGTCTTATCGGGGTATTGCTCCAGATAAGGGCGAATCGCGTATTCACTGGTATTGCGTTTAGTCACTTCTCGAATGGCTTCCATGGATAAATCGAAATGATTTAAGCCGTATTTTTCGACATAAAAAGCGATTGGCATAATCCAATAAAAATTGGTGAACATTCCTGTTTCTTCCTCATTTTCTGGACCTAAAATTTTCATCAAAACAGGCATAGCTTGCTCATAATTTGCGGATAAATATTGGTGTAATTCATCTGCAAAAACTTCAATACGTGCTTTTAGTTCTAGCATATTGACTTGTGAATCAATGCTTTTTACAAAGCTCTTTTTATTAAAATCCGCTTTTTCTACCAGAATTTTGTCTGCTAGCATTTCCGCAAGTTCTTTATCGAACCAGAGTTTGTGTTTTTTAGCCATTGGATGCGTTGTTTTCTTTTATTAATAGCAGCATAACTTGCTTTCGATAAGTCCGACTAATCGGCAACTCTACACTATGAACATAAAGCCTTTCTTTTGAATAGTGCTCAATTTTATGACGATTAATCAGAAACGCTCGATGAATGCGAAGAAAGTATTCGGATAACTCTTCTGTTAAATAGCGAATCTTCACTTTACTTTTCTAATTGCGGAATACGTGGTTACAGTTTTCAGTACGCGTTTATAAGTATAGTGTCAGATTGTATAGAAGTATGCTCATATGAACATTTGTGCTTTTAATTTTCTAAAATGCCTTTGTACTTTTGCGACCTGCAATAAATTTCTATTGTAACGAATCTAATTGATGATAGAATTGTTATGCAAATATAAGACTGGTAGGTTTGCTTTTTCAAAAATCTGTTGGTTGAACAACTAAATTAAAGAATGATTATTTATCACACGCAAATGTTTTTCATCGCATGAGCTAAAAACTCAAGCACATTATGTAAAAAACTTTGTGACTATGTGGTAAACAAAAAAGATACCAATGGCAATAATGATAACTGATGAGTGCATCAACTGCGGCGCGTGCGAGCCAGAATGCCCAAATAATGCGATTTATGAAGGCGGCGTAGAATGGAAAATGGCGGATGGAACGGGCGTTACTGATAGCTACAAAATAGAAACGGGCGAAGAAATTGATGCGGATGCCGAACAAGCACCCGTCGAAGAGGATTTCTATTATATCGTACCTGATAAGTGTACCGAGTGTGTGGGCTTTCACGAAGAACCACAATGTGCCGCAGTTTGTCCAGTAGATTGCTGTGTGCCAGACCCAGAGCGAGAAGAAGAAGAAGAGGTGCTGCTTGAACGTAAAGAGCGGTTACATTTGTAAATAAACCTCGTTTTTTGTAGTAAAAATAATAAGCCTATCAGCCTAGCTAGATAGGCTTTATTTATGTCAGAAGAGATTACGATACAATTAAAAAAACTTTGCGCCCTTGCGTGAGTAAAAGAATTTAGCATGAAAAAATACGTCCTTCTCTCTACTTTCCTCTGCCTATCTTTCCTAGCCTTTTCGCAATCCACGACCTTGCTTGACTTCAATGAAAATCGGCTGCAAAAGCAAAAAACAGCGATGACGATTCTAGGAACTTGGGCAATTGGAAACATCGCAGCAGGAAGTATTCTAGCAAGTCGGCAGGAAGGAGAAGCTAAGTATTTCAATCAGATGAACGCAGGTTGGAATGCCTTCAATTTGGTTATTGCAGGTTTTGGTTATTATGGTGTGATGAGAGCAGATGCGGCAGCTTTGGATATGTACGGAAGTATTCAAGAGCAATACAAAATACAAAAAATATTACTATTCAATGCTGGTTTGGATGTCGGTTATATGCTCGGTGGTGCATACTTGATAGAGCGCTCAAAAAATACTACCGATAATCCAGAACGACTCAAAGGTTTTGGAAAATCCATCATTTTGCAAGGTGGATTTCTCTTCGCATTCGATCTAATTACTTACTTCACTCTAGCCGCAGACAATGACCAACTCCAATTTTTACTAAACAGTGACGGAGTAGGAATCTCCTGGAAATTCTAATCCTTTCATTTACTCAAACACTCAAACACTCAAACACTCAAACACTCAAACACTCAAACACTCAAACACTCAAACAATGCACATCATTCCAGCAATAGACCTTATTGATGGCAAATGCGTTCGCTTGACACAAGGCGATTACCAGCAGAAGAAGGTGTATAACGAAAACCCACTAGAGGTAGCCAAACAATTTGAAGATGCAGGCATTCAACGATTACATTTGGTAGATTTAGATGGTGCAAAAGCGAAGCACATCGTTAATTATAAGACCTTGGAACAAATTGCCAACAAAACCAGTTTGTGGATAGATTTTGGAGGTGGTTTGAAGAGTGATGAAGATTTGCATATCGCTTTTGAAAGTGGAGCACGACAAATCACGGGCGGAACAGTTGCGGTCAAGCAACCCGATGTTTTTGAATCATGGATTACTAAATATGGTGGTGAAAAAATCATTCTTGGATCGGACGTTATCAATCGGAAAATAGCGGTCAGCGGTTGGCAAGAAGAGAGCCAATCGGACTTGATGCCCTTCTTATTAAACTATATTCAAAAAGGTATAGAATCTACCATTTGTACGGATGTGGCAAAGGATGGAATGTTAGAAGGGACTTCCTTGGAGCTATATAAAGAAATCCGTAGTGAATTTCCTGACTTACAACTCATTGCCAGTGGCGGTGTGGCTTCTATGGATGATTTGTATCAACTTAAAACGATTGGTTGTTTTGGCGTAATTGTAGGAAAAGCTATTTACGAGCAAAAAATTAGCTTGAAGCAGATTAGTCAATTGATGATGAAAAGCTAAGGTCGAAAAAATGTGTACAGGTGGTGGAATCATCATTACTCTTTCCCGTTTATCAATTAAAAGAGGGCAGTTATTAGTTTTGTAGGCACAGTAAGCGATAGAAAAGGAGTAATTTCTTACATTGCTAACAATATTTATATTACACCACAATCGGAGACACATTATGCAACAAAGTTTACCCAATCGCTACGCTCGTCTTGTGCGCAGATACGTTAAGCTGAAGGCACGTTTAGAGCAACAAATTCAAAATGGACGCTTTGCTCGATTCACTAGACGCAAAAAGCATGAATTGGTTCATCGTTTAGAACGTTATCGCCGACAACTTGTACATCTGGCAGGTGCAACGGCGGCTACCACTTTAGGCATATTCGCACCCAACATTTCTCAAGCACAAACCTTTTGTGACAGTGAAAAAAATCCGTTGGAAATTTTTGGTACTCAATCTCGTACCGCGATAGAATTTGCTGATTTGGACGGAGACGGAGATCTGGATGCCTTTTCAGGTGCAAAAACGGGCGGCATTGATTATTATGAAAATGTAGGTGATGCAAACAATCCCGCTTTTTTAAGACTAGAGTATGATCAAAGCCCTTTTCCATTCGATGGACAGGTAAAAGGTTTTAAAGCTGCCTTTAATGCTGTAGATATTGATGGAGATGGAGACCTTGATCTGTTTGCTGGAGAGAAGTATTCTTTTGGTGATATTAATGCAAATGGTAAAGTACTCTTTTATGAAAACGTAGGAGATGCCAATAACGCAGTCTTTGAAGAAAGATTGGGCAGTACAAATCCTTTGGATTTAGTAGATGTAGGTGATGAGGCATTACCTTTCTTAGCTGATTTGGATGGTGATGGCGATTTAGATGCCACTGTAGGTAGCGATGATGGAACAATTAGTTATTTTGAAAATGTTGGTAATGCGAGTACCGCCTCCTTTGAAGCAAGAGTAGGTTTAGATAATCCCTTTGATGGCATAGATGTCGGACGAATTGCTGCGCCAGATTTGGTGGATATAGATGATGATGGCGATTTAGATTTAGTAGTGGGAGAGTATGATGGAACGCTGAAATATTACGAAAACGTTGGTGATGCTACTGCTCCTGACTTCAAAGAACAAGTATATAGCCGTTTTTCTGATATTCAAACTCAAAACTACGCCCTTCCAAATGTTGTGGATATAGATGATGATGGTGATTTTGACTTGTTGATTAGTCAATATTTCAATTTCTACGGAACAATTGCTTATTACGAAAACAAGCCAGCTTGTTTGCCAGAAAATGTAGATGGGCTTGTGGAGTGTGGTGTTGCGAATCCGTTATCTGATGTTTTTGTGCTTGGTTCTGCTGCTCCTGATTTCGCAGATGTAGACGGTGATGGCGACTTTGATGCAGTAGTTGGAAATGCAACAGGCGAAATCAATATTTACGAAAATAGGGGTACGGCAACTAGTCCAAAATTCAGAAAACGCGTTCCGTTGGACAACCCTTTTTCTAACTTGTTTTTAGATGCTAAACCCGACCTTGTAGACTTTGATAACGATGGTGATTTTGATTTAGTCGTTGGACAAAGGGGAGGTCCCATAAACTATTACGAGAATAAGAGCAACGATACTGAATTTATTTTTGAGGAAAAAACAGGGAATGACAATCCGTTTAACCTCTTAAATACAACAACAACTCTTGGTAGTACAACGCCAGAGTTAGTTGATTTAGATGATGACGGTGATTTAGATTTGATAATTGGTAGTTCTCGTCGTGTCAGCATTCTGTATTATGAAAATGTAGGGACGCCTAGCAACGCCATTTTCCAAGGAACCAATACAGTAAATATAAATATAGCGGCAATTAAGCTTTTAGGTCGTCCAAAAGCAATAGATTATGATGGAGATGGTGATTTAGATTTATTTGTTGCTGATCTTAGGAAATGTATCAATTACTATGAAAATGTGGGAACTAGTAGTTCACCTGAATTTATACTGAGAGGTGGTCAGAACAATCCGTTTAATCTCGATTTAGGAGAAGACATTGCCCCTGCCTTTGTAGATATTGACAACGATGGGGATATAGATGCCTTTGTAGGTCAAGATGATGGAACCATCAAGGCATACAAAAATACAACGCTTTCTGCTGATGCTTTTGTGACGGATTGCGATAAGGAAAACGGAGATTTGGTGTTAGAAATTGAGAGCGATGAAGAAGCTGGACCTTATGTGATATCTGATGCTTTTTCCGCTACTATCGGTAAACGGAATCAATTTGGAGCAAGCGCGAGTGTACCAACAGCAGGCTTAGAAGATGGAATATATGTTTTTGAGATCACGCCAAAAGGTAATCTTTGTGACCTTACAATTGTTACTTCCGCTAGAGTAGGAGAAAACTGCGAGACAGAAGATCGTACCTTTGAGATTGAAGAAGTGAATACGCAAGCACAACTAGACGTTTTCCCAAATCCTACGGCTGCTGTGCTGAATTATGATGTAAATCGCTTAGGTTTGGAGCGCATTTATATTGTAGATCAACTGGGTCGAGTAGTAAAAAATACGCGACAGATCAATGGTCAACTAGATATCTCCGATTTGGCAAATGGCACTTATATTCTAGTGCTAGAAAGCGAAGAGGAGTTGATTCGCGAAGTGATCGTAAAGCATGACTAACAATAATAGTTTAGCTCATTATTTGATACAGACGGGAAGGCAGTTCAGCCAAAGTGCGGTGCTTTCCTGTACTTTTTATTGGGGTGTACAAAGTAAGCATAACATCCTACAACACCTGCTCCCTTGGACTTTCCCTAAACTCAACACGCATCCTCGATTACCTACTTTCTCAGAGCAATTGATTTGGATAGCTGTTATTCGAGCAAACGAAATACTTGGATTTGTGCTACTTCATCCACATCAAGTAGAAAGTGAGATTCTGAGCTTCAAAATTCATCCTGAATACAGAAATCAAGGCATCGCTAAATTCCTTCTTCAACAAGTTGAACAACTTTGCCGACAGCGACAAATTCAATCACTCAAGATTCTTTATCGCACCTATTGGGAAAACAACTCGTACTGGGAGAAAGTGCTTCAACAATCTGTTTGGGATAATCGCTCTATTTTGTTGTACTACATCAGCATAGACCAAGCTGTAAAAGATCAAATTGCTCAACGTTTTCAGGACAGAAATTGGCAACCTGATTATGACTATCAAATCGAAACGTTCAGCTACGACCGTTTATTCCAAACGATGCAGCACTCCAAATGGCAAGAATCCAAACAATTAGGACTTTCACCTTTACAGCTACCTAAAAATCAAGTCAATTTCAATTGTAGTTTTCTTGTTATTCATAAAGAAAGTGAAGAAATTGTCGGTTGGCTTATTTGTCATCAGTTGCAAGCCAATCTGCTTCAACTAACTACTTTCTATCTCTTGCCTGAACATCGAAAATCAGGTAAAGCTGTACTTTCTAAACTAGCTGACCGCTTACAAAATCAGGAAATCAAATTGAACTTCATGGTCAAGTCAGAAAATCGGAAGATCATGGCATTTGTTCGGAGATATTTGCTGCCAGAAGGTGCGCAATGTTTTGAGCAAGTTTTAATAAGAAAAGCTCTAGCGTAAAACTCTTACAGATATACGTCCCAAATTTCCTCGTCCTCTGCACACTCTGCGTGAAATAGATTAGCAGAAACAAATTACCTTTTCAACTGCGGATAAAAACGCTCACCCAACGCTCTCGCCAATTCTTCTAAGTCAATATTAAGTTCTTCCTTATGTGCATCAATGACCGTTTTTGCTAAGTCTTGTGGCAAAGCTTTATAGCCATTTTGAATACCCAGAATCGTTCCAACCACAGCAGCGGCAGTATCATTATCTCTCCCAAAATTAGTGATGAAACACATGGCATCCATGAAGTCACCTTCGGCATAGAGCAGCGCATACAAGCTAATCATATAAATTTCATGTGCATGGAAAGGAATGCTTTTGAGTTGGGCATTCATATTTTGATACAAAAGTAGCAGCTCCTGATAACGCAAACTATCTTTTTGAAAATAAGTTGGCATTTCGTCTACTCCTAGCACCAAACTGTCTTTTTGTTTTGCAATGCGAGTGTCGCGCAAAGCAGTTTCATATATGCTATTTACGATTCGCCCAATCAAGCGACTATCCGCAAAATTCTGCTCATCTACTTCGTAATGAATTGCCAAGAGTGTCTCCGCAGAATGGTCTTCATTAAAACTAGCTGCCGACAAAGCAGCGGTCATCGCTGTGATGTCTTTGGCATAACCCAAATCAAAAAGACTCAACTCCCAAGCAGTTTGATACGCATTTTGAGGAGCATTTGGATACAAGATTCCTAAGAGTGGTGCGTACAACATTCCTGCGCAAGACATTTCGCCACCGTAAAATTTAGGCAACGCACTCGCATATTGCTGAATATCTTTGCTTCGATACGCCTCCGCAACTTTTACCCATTCTTGCATCCACTGCAAATAGCGCGTACTCAATTCCAAATGCTCAGGAGCAAAACCATCTTCTTCAATCACCTGTTGCTTTAGTTGCTCATATTGTTCCACAATGAACGCTGCAAAGCCAAAATCACCAGGAGCTTCTTCTATGGATAAGTTCAAAAAGTAATGGCTCATCAACTGCTTCCAGCGCGTATCGTCTGTTCCAGTGCCAGCAGCCATATTCGTTTTCCAAGGACCTTCTGCACTGGCTGGACGTATGTTTGGAATCAATTTATCAATGAATCCATAGCGTTTTTCAATGGCATTGGCTGTCCACATTTCCACGGGTGAACCCATTGCATCACCTATGGCAGAACCAACCAATGCTCCCAAGATACGATCTTCGTATTCGGCTTGACTCATTTGTAATAAAGTAGCTTGTTTTGGGATTTCTTGGCCTTGTTCAGGCAGTGTGATCGCTTTGGAAGGAGCGTTATTTTCGCAAGCAAAAAACAGACCAATCAGTGTAAAAAGTATCCAATATTGATTCATCCCAAAATCATTTTATGAGCAGTGGCAAGCAAGTTTGATTTTTCTGATAAGGTGAGTGATAAAGGCAATTGTGCAATTCCAATCAGGCGGCGCATAATCTCTACACCTGCGTATTGCATCGTTCTTGCTTCATCAAAATCGGGGTTGTAATATTGATGAATTCCTTGCAAAATTTGCTCCAAAGAATGTCCACTTATCAACAAATGTGCTACGAAAACACCTAATTCAAACTCTACTGCACCCATAAACCCAAATTCAGGGTCAATGATTTTCAAATCTGTTCCAACTTTCATCCAACTGCCTGGATAGTAGTCGCCATGCAGTAAATTTTGTCCGTTAGAAAGATAAGCCTCACCAAGTGCAGCGATCTCTCTCTTCAAGTCTTCATTTGCGATATATTCCGCTGCGATGGTTTCTAGTCCTTCTTGTATTTGATCTAAGTTGAAACCATTATCTGCTTGAAAAGGCAAAACAAAAATATGTTGGTGATTGAGTTGGCGCAGCTTGAGATTATCAGGAAAAGCATTTTGCGCTTTCGTACTCCATTCCTTTTGATGCAGATGAGAAAGATAAGTCAGTAGATTTTCTATTTCTTCATCCGTCAATTGATTATCTGCTTCGTACAAATACATAAAATCACTGCCTTCTCCCAAATCTTCCATTACAGTCAGATGATTTGCTGCATCGTAATGTAACAATTTGGGCATTTGATGTGCGATTTTCGAGACTTGTGCAGCGTATTCATAAAATTTTGCTTCCGTAGCAATGCGCTCTTCGGGAGCAGGAATCGAAGGAAATTTATTGACAAATTTTTTGGACTGTTTTAAGATCAAAGATTGACCATCATAGCGAAAGCGCAGTACTAGATTCATGTTGCCTTCGCCTGGTTTTTCAGTTTGTGTCTTTTCAGGCTTTTGAGCTAAAATACCAATAGAAAATAAGTATTCAATGATAAGGGTAGCTTCTATTGCTAAAGTTAAGTTGATCGTCATGCTTATTTTATTTTGGGCTGAAATTAAGCAAAAAAATAGGCAGCTCTCACACACCAAAATTTATTTCTAGCTCATCTACATAAATGAAAATTCAATATATTAGCTTTTAGAAGAACATAAAGATCATTTGTTAATTTTAGTCTTTGTATCTACAAGTCCAAATATCCTGAACAGACAAACTAAACTGCTAAGTTGACGGAAGAACAAATCATAAAAGCCTGCAAACGCGGAAGTCCAAAAGCACAAAAGTGGATTTACGATCGTTTCGCTCCAAAAATGTTTGGGGTGTGTCGGCGGTACGTGAAATCTTTAGAAGACGCGGAAGATATACTGGTAGAAGGCTTTTATAAAGTATTGACGAAGATTGAGCAATATGGAGGCAATGGAAGTTTTGAGGGATGGATTCGTCGAATTATGGTGAACGAATCCTTGATGTTTTTGAGGAAAAATAATCCTTTGAAAAACGCAGTAGAATTGGAAAACATTGATATTGAGGAAGATAGAGTATCTGTGTTGGAAGAATTGAAAGCGCAGGACATTCTTAAATTACTGAATGAATTGCCGACGGGCTATCGGACGGTTTTCAATCTTTATGTGATTGAAGGCTATAAGCATCGAGAAATTGCAGAACAACTCGGCATTAGCATCAATACTTCAAAATCGCAACTTATTTTAGCCAAAAAACGCCTAAGAGAACTCTTGGAAAAGCAAAATTATCTAGCAAATTAGTAGTAGTTATTCACAGAAAATTTGTGAAGCCGAATTGATATAGTGAAAATCAATCAGTTAGTCTCTACGAATATTGTTTGTAAATAAGGTATAGTTTTTGGATACTGATTTACTAGATACAAATCAATTACAATGAACAAAAATAGAGATATATTTGATTCTTTTCGCGAGCAAGCGCAGCACTTGGAAAAAAATCCTTCTAGTGAGGCATGGCAACGCCTAGAGGCGCGACTGAAAGAGCAAAGACCGACTGCTAAGGTGCGAAAGCTGGTTGCTCGTCGTTGGGCAGTGGCGGCTTCTTTGCTGGCTGTTTTGAGTGTATTATCGGTTCTTTCTACTTTTTTGGTGCAGCAAAACGATACTTTCGCCGAAGTTGAAATGACGAAAGACATTAGTGATGATCAATTGGTGATGACCGATGCAGTACCTTACAATGTAGCACAACTGAATCGCACCTATGCTACGGCGCGCATCGAAGAAGGAAGCGCAGGAACGAAGCTGCGGGCAGCGATCAATTATTTCTACAACGATGAACCTATTAATCATCAGCAATTGGAAGAGGTAGCAAGTTCAAATTTGGAAAAAGCAAGAGAAGAAACCACTTCTCTAGTAGATACAATTGCTCAAAGTTTTGATTGGTTGCTCGGTGTTTGGAAAGGCAATATCGAAAATGGAACTTCCGTAGAGCAATGGCAGAAAGGAAAGAATGCACTTTATGGAACGGGCTATGTCGTGCAAAACACCGATACTGTTTTCATGGAACGCATGAAATTGGTACAAAGAGGAACGGATTGGTATTATGTTTTACAGCTTGATGCCTACTCTAATTCTTTAGCTTATAAATTGGCATATCAGACTGATAATCAAGCAATTTTCACGAATAAGGAAGGTAAATTTCCTAAGCAAATTATTCTGAAACGAAACGCTGATAATGAATTTTCTACACAACTCATTGCCTCTTCCCAAGGAATTAGTTTGTCTCCTCGCCAGCTAGATTTCCTGATGAAGCGTAACGTACTATTGGTAGATAAAGCAGTACGAAATTTGGTAAAAATTTAGACCTGTTCTTAATCAAGTTTTTGTCCAGTAACTTCTCGCTACTGGACAAAGTACTTTCGCTTCTTATTTTTCTTCTCCATCAATTTTTCGCTTCACTTTATTAATGATAGATCTGAAATACGCTTCTTTTTCTTGCTCTTCTTGCACAATTTTTCGCTCCAATCGCTGAGCATTCAATTCTTCTCGCAAGGCTTTATTGTAAGAAAGTTCTGCTTCCAGTTTTTTGGACTCCGAAGTAGACATTCTTCCAGATAAATATCTCCTAACTCGATTGTAATGCTTTTTCATAAAGCTGTGTTTCTAATGTTTCTTTAAGCCGAGGATTTTCTGCTATAATTCTCCTCAATTTTTGGAGACACCGATGCAACTTATTTGCAACGGATTGCTTGGCTATGTTTTCTTCCTCTGCAATATCTTGATTGCTCCAATCTTGAACATAACGACGCATTAACACTTTTCTGTCTTCTTCTCCCAATTTATTCATCAATAGTTGAACCGCAGCAGAAAAATCGGTAAGCTCCCCAACATCAATATAATAAGTATCAAGAGGAATGCTCTCGTCTACTAATTCTACTGATTTTTCTTCTTCTATTTCGAGCAATATTTTTCGTTTGCTAGACTGATAAAGGTCACTTGCCTTGTTGCGGCAGACCTGACGAAAGTAAGCAAGTGGGCAGCTTTTGATAATGGCTGCTTTTTTCATTAAAACCAATAAAGCGTCGTCGAAAATTTCTTCCAATTCTGCGAAAGTGCAGTAATTGGCTAGTGCGTTGAAGATTTTTGGTTTTTCTGTCTGATAGATAAAGGTTACTGCTCGTTCAATTTCCGTTGCTGTTCCAAGGAGCAACTGCTTGATATCCGGAGCTTGGGCATTCTGGTTATTCATAGCTAGTTTTGGAATTAGTTTCGATTAATTGTATTTGGTAATTCAAATCAAATATACAAGAAATTCGAATCTGCTCAATTTGATTCAGGACAATTTATACAAAAATCAGCTAGATTAAATTCCCAAATCATCTAAATTTATTTTTTTTAAAAATAAATTTCATTCTTATAACCACTCTTATACAATTGATTATCAATTAATTAAAAAGACGATTCTAAGAAAAAACATCTTTTTCCAAAAAAAAGTAGCTCGCTGATGAGTATCGTTTCCAGATTCCTCCGACTATAAGATGAATAGTAGATAATTTTCTTTTCTGCTACTGTACAGTTTTAATTTTTTCGAAGAGCGCTCTTCATAATTCTTAACACTCATTAATAATTATGAAGCTTTTAATGTTAAATTTCCTATTGGTATTCACCTTTGGAAACACAAATGCGGATGCGTGGCGACGCATCCAATAACCGGATTTGGGGCGGCAATGGTGGCGACATCCTTTACGGTCGCGCGGGCAATGATGTGCTCTTTGGTCAGAA
>JBCDFY010000064.1:0-30112 GCA_039176995.1 Bacteroidota bacterium | reverse complement strand
TTTAGATACTTGCTTATCTAAATTTCGATAGATCGCTCGTATTTTATCATCAAAACAGCCGATAGCGAACGCTTAACTCCATTCGCTCTTGCTTCATTTCAGGATTGATGCGACCACTCAAGCCCACATTTGTCACCGTAAACTCCGTTATCAATCCTTTTACGTATGTAAGGTTCAAGATCGCTCGTTTACTGATTGGAACACTTATATTTCCAGTTAAATTGACACCATTCTCTGGTAGTTTATAACCAGTGAGAACTACTTCAGATGACTGTGGGTCAGGTCTGACATTAACAATATTAGGGGTGCGCTTATGGGAGAATTCTACACCTCCACCGAAATGAATGAATTTTGTCATGAATTGCAAATTTATGGGTAAGGTGAACATATCTAAATCCGAAGATATATCTAAGGTTGCGCTAGAAATTCGGTAGTGAAAATCATCTGCATCTTTGAAATTTGAACTCTTCAGATAATGATATTGTAGTCCTGTTTGGAACACTAATCGGTCGCTTGCGAATGCTTTTCGATAGTTTATGCTAACGAAACCTTGTGGCTCTATATTAGTCCAAAAACTATAAACATATGAGGCATTTAAACGGTGTGCGCCACCACCCGCTATAATCCCAATATCATGCTGCGAAAAGACCATGGTTTGCAAGGCAAAAACAAAAACTCCGATAAAACTTACTTTCTTCATTTCAATTGAATTTTTAAATTGATTGTCTGTCAGTAAGATGTCCGAAGTAAGAAAGGTGGCAGTTTTTTGTTCAGGAAAAAACAAGATTTTAGAGGTATTCGATTTAGAGATCACCTCTTTCAAGGAAGCTCTTTCTAATTCAGGAATTTCATAAGAAGTGAGCAGCACTGTATCTGTGATGTAAATAGTATCGTAGACGAAGAGCGTATCTTGCATTGCCACGCTTTGTGTGAAAGAAACACTGCTTGCCAAGAGCAAAGAGAACAATAACTTAATTTTCATCTTGATCAGTAATTTTGAATACCGTATCCCTAACAATCACTTGCTTGCGAATAACCACAGGAGTATCCTTTTTTGTGTTAGTAGGCTGCTCTGAAACCCGAACAGAGGAAGACAAATCTGGTTTATTAGGAGTTGCTTTGGGGAACTTCAAAGTACGATCAGTACTATCTAAAATCGAAATGGCTGGAATAGTTTGGGATGTTGAGCTATCTAGTAAAGTAGTAGGCTGTTCAGTAGAAATGGGGATAGATTCCGTAGCAGTTTTTGAGGTAGAATTCCAATAAGCTATACCGCCAATTCCTGCACAAAGTCCTATACCTGCTGATAGCAACAGGGTCTTCGATATTCCAGCCCCCACTATTTGCAGCTTTGAATGAGCAGTTAGTGTTTGCAAAAAAGTATCCTTTGCAGGACTTAGGGGCAACTCAAAATGGGTCAGTTTCTCTTGGAAAAGCTCATCCAAATAGTGTGCTTCTTTTTGAGGTTTTAATAAGAGCCAACTCCATGCAAAAAGAGTAGATTGCTTCTTCTTTTTCATCTCTAATGCTTTTTGATATAATATTTTTTGAATGTTTTTTCTGGCTCTTGCTAGATGTGATTTGGAAGTGCCTGTGCTAATGTTGAGGAGTCGAGCAATTTCTCTGTGTTTATAGCCTTCGAAGACATAAAGGTTAAAAACCGTTCGATGGTGACTGGGAATCTGATCTATGGCAGCTAGTAAATCTTTTGCTTGAAAATTAGCCTGTTGGATGGTACTTTTTTGATCTTCTGCGTGTTGTTCTGCAAGTTCTGATGTTTCCGTTGATTCTTTCCACTCCTGCCACTCATTTCGTTGTCTCAAGTACATCAAAGTTGTATTTACCATAATGGTACGCAACCATCCCTCCACACTGCCTTTCCCTTTGAATTGATGCTGTTTTTGCATCGCAGTTGCGAAGGCATCATGTAGTAAATCCTCTGCAATTTGTGTATCTCCCACGTAGCGACGACAAAGTCCTAGCAAGCGACTGGCTTGCTGTTTGTAAATGGTTTCCCAACTGATTTTCATATCAAAAGAAATCGATTTCTGTTGTTAGGATGCAGATTATTGAAAAGGTGGCAGTCCGAGGAAAATTATTTTAATTTTTTCAGCAGGTAATTTCATATTCTCGTCCATAATTTCCAATTTCAGCCTCTCATTTTACAATTCAATCTATTATGTGGAAAAACGTACTTTCTATCGCACTCCTTTTCTTTAGTATTTCTCTATTTGCACAAGACCTTTCCTATCCCGAAGAATTTTATGACAAAGCAGAATATGACATTCCGATGCGCGATGGTGTGAAATTGCACACAACAGTTTACACACCAAAAGATCAATCCAAGACTTATCCTTTCTTGATGAAGCGCACGCCTTACAGTTCACGTCCTTATGGCGAAGGACAGTTTCCTTCTTCGCTTGGTCCGAATAAGTTCTTGATGGAAGATGGTTATATCTTTGTTTATCAAGATGTTAGAGGACGTTGGAGTTCAGAAGGCGATTATGATAATATGCGTCCACATATCGCTGACAAGAAAACTGACCAAGACATAGATGAAAGCTCCGATACTTATGATACGATAGATTGGCTGCTTGGAAATATAAAAAATAACAATGGCAAAGTCGGACAATGGGGCATTTCTTATCCTGGTTACTACACTACAGCAGGAGCAGTAGATGCGCATCCAGCTTTGAAGGCTTCTTCTCCACAAGCACCCATTGGCGATTTCTATTTCGACGATTTTCACCACAATGGAGCGTACTTATTAAGCTACTGGATTGCCACTTCCGTTTTTGGATATCAAACTGAGCCGACGACGAAAAGTTGGTACACCAATAACATTCCAAATATCGGTACGCAAGATCAGTATCAGTTTTTCTTGGATATTGGACCACTTAAGAACCTAGATAAGTATTACAAGGAAGACAACTTCTTCTGGCAAGAACTCAAAACGCATCCTGACTATGATGAATTCTGGCAAAAACGTGGTATCATTCAGCATTTGAATAATGTGCGACCTGCCATGATGACCGTTGGTGGTTGGTTTGATGCCGAAGATTTGTACGGACCTTTGACGACTTACAAAACTATCGAAAAGAAAAATCCAAATACCTACAATACGATCGTAATGGGACCTTGGAGTCATGGCGATTGGGCGAGAGACCGCGAGCGACAAGCAGTTGGTAATGTTTACTTTGGAGATCATATTTCCGATCATTTCCAGAAGAATATCGAGCGTCCATTTTTCAATCATTTCTTGAAAGATGAGCCGGTAGGCAGTGGTTTAGCAGAAGCGTATATGTTTGATACGGGGAGAAATCAGTGGACGAGTTTTGGTAATTGGCCGCCAAAGGAAAGCGAAAAACAAACTTACTTTTTTAATGAAAAAGAGGAACTGAACACGACTTCTCCAACCGCAAGCGAGTACACGGAGTTCATTAGCGACCCGAACAAACCTGTGCCTTATTCAGAAGATATCAAAGTGGTTTTCACGCCTAGAAAATTTATGACCGACGATCAGCGATTTGCGGCGCGTCGTCCAGATGTTTTGGTTTTTGAGACGGAAGTATTGGAAGAAGATGTGACTCTGGCAGGCGAAATTATGGCAAATTTATTTGTTTCTACTACTGGGACAGATGCCGATTGGGTCGTCAAATTAGTAGATGTTTTTCCGCCAGATGCGAAAGACCCAGAGGAAATGCAAGATCATTTGCGTATGAGCAATTATCATATGATGGTGCGCAGTGAAGTGATGCGTGGGCGATATAGAAATAGTTTTGAAAAACCCGAAGCGTTTAAGCCAAATCGAGTGACGGAAGTGAATTTTCCGCTACAAGATGTATATCATACCTTTAAACGCGGACACAAGATTCAGATTCAAGTGCAAAGCACTTGGTTTCCTTATATTGATCGTAATCCGCAGACCTTTGTCAAGAATATCTTCATGGCAGAAGAAAAGGATTTTCAAAAGCAAACGCACCGCGTTTATCACTCTAAGGACTACCCTTCGAGTGTGACGGTGGAAGTTTTAAAATAGTATTTTAGATCATGGAGATTTTTTGAAATCTCCATGATCTCTAAAATATCAAATCGCCTAATTCATGTATCTGGAAATCTTCATCAAATACGTCCATTTCATCAGCATTTTTGCCATCGTCAGTTCCATCGTGGCAGAACATTTATTACTCAAAGATCAAATGACGCGGCAAGAAATCAAGCGCGTCGCAGTTTTGGATAGCGTTTATGGTATTAGCGCGATTACGCTCTTAGCGGCAGGTATGAGCCTCTGGTTTTTAGTTGGAAAACCAGCAGAGTATTACAGCCAAAATTGGATTTTTCATTTGAAAATTGGCTTGTTTGTCGTAGTCGGACTACTCTCTATTTATCCAACTGTTTTCTTTTTGAAGAATCGAAAAGGAGAAGCAGAGGAAGTCGTCAAAGTGCCTAAAATGATAAAAATGATGATTCGTTTAGAACTGCTGATTCTATTTGTGATGCCTTTTCTGGCAAGCATGATGGCAAAAGGAATTGGAGCTTTTTAATAGTTTGCGAAGTCTGCCGCAATGGTTTGAGTTAGGAAAGGCTTTGTAAACTTAGCTTTGGGAGAATTCAGAAAAGTATGTCAAGCAGAGTTCGCAGAGTTTTGATTATCAATGAATTGTAAAATTGCTAAAATTCAATTGACACAGATTATTGAACACTACCTTAGCTTCACAAAATTTTGCCTCCCAATAACTCCTCTACAAATTTCGCAAAGCAAACCAAACTCAAGCACTTTCGTCTTTCAATTTTCAGATTTCTCTTTTATTTAAACATCTTTCACTTCCACGCCTCTCCAAAACGCGACTCTTCCTTTGATGGCTTTCGCTGCATCCTTGGGTGTCGAATAGTACCAAGCGGCATCCTTATTTTCTTTTCCATCTACATTCACGCTATAATAATTCGCAGTGCCTTTCCAAGGACAAACAGTATTGGTATCGCTTGCTGAAAAATATTCTTTATTCAGACTCTCTTCTGGGAAATAGTAGTTGCCTTCTATGTTGACCAAATCATCGCTTTCTGCGATTACTTTTCCATTCCAAATGGCTTGTTTTTTCATTGTATCTTAGATTTTATAAATGAATATACTGCATAACTCTTCTGCGTCAATTTTGTTCTACCTAGAAAGGAAGAGCTTCTCTGGAAACTAATATTTTGTCCGCAAAAGACTCTTTTTTATTCTCTGTGGACTTTTCTGGATACCTTTTCAAGTACGCTAATCTTTTCCTCTATATAATCAAGACAAGGAGCATGACATTCATTGCCGTGCCCTACATTGTTGAATAGCTTAACCTCTTGAAGTTTTGCTCCTAAGTGTTTTCTGGCTCTTTTTACTGATTTTTCATAGGGAATGATGATGTCTTGATCGCCGACTAAGAGATAGGTTTTTACCTTGATGTTGTCAAGTTGAGTTCCCATATAGTAAGGCTTGTCTGTATTGTCTTTGTACTGCGTGATCGCTAATTCAACAAATTCTATCAGTAAGTTTTCGGCAGATGGAGACAGCGCATGATTAGGCTTACAAAACACCGCTTTGTCTAAGAATTTCTTTATATTTTTAATCGTTGGCTTGAATACTGGAAGCAGATTGTAGTACAAATTTTTCGCGCTGAAGGAAATCAATCTAAAACAGCCTGGATTTAGCAAAAATGCTCCTTTTATTTTATCTGGAATGACGAGGGAAATTTTCATACAAACCAGTCCACCAAAGGAAGCTCCAGCAATGTAAGCGGATTCCAGCTGTAGTTGCTCAAATATTTCTGCTCCCCATTTTCCATATCCCATAGATTTGATATTGGGCGAATTCCCTTCGCTTAGATTGGGTTGCCCGTTGGTTTCGATCAAAAAGATTCTGAATTTTTGAGATAGCGAATATAGCCCTCTATCTAAGTCCCAAATGAGCGAAGTCGTTCTGAAGCCAGGAAATATGACTAGCGTTTCTAGTTCTGTATTTGAGGTATTGAATCCATAAATTTGAGTAGTCCCAAAACTGGTTTGAACAGTTAATTTATCATACGCATAACCATTCTCTTCCTCTAATTTAGCTACCCAACTTTGGAATCGCATTCTATCTTGTTTGGGATTTTTAAAGTAGGACTTATTCTTAATCATGACTCAGACGTTTGTTTTCATTTTCTCAAAATGTTTCCAATCTTTCTTTTCGACAGTAATGACTATTCGAGAAATAATTGAAAATGAATTCGGTACAAAGTTAGTGTTGTTATGATCTAATAGCTCTTGAAACGGAGTGAAGTCTGTAATCTGGGCAGTGAAGTTAGATGAAAGCACAGTGGCGCTGCTTGTATCGTACAAAATAAGAAATACTTAAACCCGTTTCTAAGTAAACTGCTATCATGAAAAAATTCCTGTTGCTTTATATTTTGAGCCTCCCCTTTTTCGGATGGACACAAAGTCAGCAAGAGCTAAAGTTGGGAATGATCTTTGGTTCTTCCTACGCCCTAAATTACGAATATATTCCCCCAAACAAGCATAGCATTTTCGTCAATTTGAATATCCTAACGCAGCCGCAAAGTCTATCCAGAAAAGATTCGATTGCTGGACAGCTCTTGGATTTAGGGGAGTTGGCGTTCAGGGAACCTTACTTAGGCATTCGGTTGGGAAGAATGGTTTATCAAGAAACGGATACCATAAGTGGTTGGGCTTGGGGCTATTATTTAAGCACGCGATTCCAGCTTGCCCAAAACAGAGATTTCGTTCGAGAATTCAACAAGAAATTTGGCATCAATCCACAAACTCGATCTTATTATGGCGCAGTTGGAGCAACGATTCAATATCGTTGGTTCATCAAAGAAAATTGGTCGATTATATTTTTGGGATTTGCAGATTTTGGTCTAGAAAAAACCTTCATAGATCATTTTACTCCTAGCTCTAGAGTAAATACAAATCCTCCAAGTTTTCTTCTTGAAATGACTCCAGTCCTTTTCGTAGGCTATCGTTTCTAATCTTATTCAATTCATTTCACTATGCGCAAATACTATTTCCTCTCTCTATTTCTACTTAGTTTCTCTACTCTAGCCTTTTCCCAAGATATACACGAGCTTAAACTTAAGGCAGCATTGGGCTTACAATATGAATGGATTAATGCCGAAAAGAGAAGTTGGACATTTGAAGTTCAATATTTTCAAGAAGGCGCAGAACGAACGGCGGCAGGTTTTGAATTATTTCGAGAAAAATATCTAAGATTTGCTCTGGGCAAGCGACTCTATCTGACAGAAGCCAATACAGGCTGGTTCTTCAATCCAATGCTCCACGCAGCAATACGACTAAATGAAGATGTTGAATACCTAGATGAGCTTGCATTGCGCTACGGGACAGACTTTGAACGTAAGTATGCAAACGCAGGACTAGGTGGTGTATTGGGCTATAAAAAAGTGTTTCGCAATGGTTTAGTTTTTGATCTTGGATTTTCTAATGACTTTATTTTCCAATACATCAACGAGACCTTGATAGATGAATCACCCAATAACCTTCGAGTTTCTAATGACATCAATGCAGTCATTTATTTGGGCTACCGTTTTTGAGCAAACCAAAAGAATTTTCCATCTTCCTCCCACGCTAATCTTCACACGCCAAAAAATTATCCTATCTTTACACGCATTAAGAAAAAGTAATATATATAATTGCTTTCTCTAAAATAGCAATCACATTTAAGTTAGTAATTTCTTACAGAGCCCATATTGATACAAGATGAAAATTTACAAGAATAGGTAAATGACTGCCTTTTAACGCTAATTGCCTTTTTCTTTGTGTTCTTTTGTTCCTTTGTGGTTCACACGAAAAATTGCTGTATTTGAGTAGCCTGCTAGCCAAAACACACAATCGGTTTCGCTAAACATAAAGACACATAGCTTATGCGGCAATTTTACCTTCCTGTAATTTTGGTCAGTTTACTCTGCTGCACCTTTTCCTTATCAGCACAAGAAACTTCCGTTCGGCATTTGTACCAACAAGCTGTTCAAGCACAAATCGAAGCAGGTACTTATCGAGGCTTTAAATGCAGTGATGATGTGCGCTCCGAGTTTGGATTCGGTATCAGACAAAAAAATCAGGATTCTTGTCCTGAAACGACTGCAGGTTATGGTACAGCAGGCTGGAATCCAAATAGCAGTCCAGAGACCAATAATGTTGACCCCTCTTGTACAGTGCCGATTGATACGCGCAATTGTAATGGTGGAAAAATCCGTATTCCGATTCGCAATGTCATCTTTGAATGCCCAAATTGGAATGGCGAAAACTATATAGGAGGTAGTGGTTTTGCTCGCTTACCTGACGTAGATATTGACGCGACTTTTGCCAATGTCAATGAATATTTTGCGAAAGCCAATGTAGAATTTGTAGAAGTGGAACGCACGCGTCAGGTGAACTGTGATATGTATGATTTCTATTTCAATCAATGGGGACCGAATGAGCCAAACAACCAATTCAACGATGGCAAGCGCGATGAGAAAGAACTACCTGCCTACGATGAAGACAACATCATCAATATTTATTGGTCTGGAGGTTTTGGTGGAATGCACGATTGTTGTGGCGGCGTTCTTGCGTATTTGGATAAACCACCAAGTGATCGAGACTATGCCATTTTTCGCTACGCAGGAGCAGTCAATTCCTCTTTAGCGCACCACGAATTGAGTCACTACTTTGGGGTTTATCATACCTTTTGGAATATTCAAACCGATGGAAACGAAAAATCAGGTCGTCCGCATACTTCCCTGAACAATAACGACTGTTTGACCACAGGTGATGGCATTTGTGATACTTGGCCAGACCCTAATTTTGAGTTCAAATGTCCACGAGATTGCCGCGCAAATGGAAAAGATACACATTGCTACAAGACGAATGGTTGTGCTTTTGATATGGAGGCGTATCGCTGTGTGAATGGTGGTGCCTTGCAAATCAATCCAGCTGCTGGAACAGATATTGATGCTTACACTTCAACAATTTTGCAAAGCAATATTACCAACTATAACCATCACGAGTGCCGCACTTCTTTTACGCCTTGTCAATATTTCAAATTGAATACGGTCGCTAAAAGTTGTCGCAGTAATTTGTGTTTTAGCAAACCCGAAACTTACTTTTCTTCCCCAAGCCAATATGACAAAACCATCAATCAAAACGAACCGATTCCAGTCTTCACGGCAGGTCGAAACTACACTTCTTTTGATGGCACGATGTACGCCGTAGATTGTTTTGATTGGTTTTTAAATGAAAGCGATCGGTGGTCAGAAGCAGTCGTTACTTCTTCTAGCACTTTCGACCCAAGTCCTTATGTGAATGGACCTGGAACTTATACGTTCTACTTAGCAGAAGCCAATGCGTTGAACGATCCGCCATGCAAAATTGCGGTGCGTTTGACGGTTCGACAAGGCAATTGTAATGATTGTACAAGTTGTACGGATGGCGTGCAAAATGGGAACGAAACAGGTGTAGATTGTGGTGGTCCAGATTGTCCTGCTTGCCCAACCTGCGATGATGGTATTATGAATGGCGACGAAACAGGAATTGATTGCGGCGGCGCAGATTGTCCACCTTGTGCGATGCCGACTTGCGATGATGGAGTGCAAAATGGAGATGAAACAGGAATTGATTGTGGTGGTTCTTGTGCTCCTTGTGTTTCCACTTGTGAAGTGCCAAGTGGTTTGCGCGTAACCGACAATACAGGTAACAAAGCAACCTTAAATTGGAATGCCGTAGATAACGCCACTTCCTATACTGCACAGCTTCGTTCTTTAGGGGCAAATAGATGGCAACAGCAAAATACCTTTACTACGGACGTGGTTGCCATGCCTCTAAAATCAGGAACGACTTACGAATGGCGCGTGCGCACCAATTGTGATGGCGAAAGCAGTGAGTTTTCTGAGATTCAAACTTTCGTGGCAGGAGCTTCCGAGCCAACTTGCGACGATGGCATTCAAAATGGTGATGAAGAAGGTGTGGATTGCGGCGGCGCAGATTGTACTGCTTGCCCAGAGCCAACTTGTGATGATGGTATTCAGAACGGCGACGAAGAAGGTGTAGACTGTGGTGGTTCGAATTGTGCACCTTGTGATGTACCAACTTGCGACGATGGTATCCAAAATGGTGATGAAGAAGGTGTGGATTGCGGTGGTTCGAACTGCGCGCCTTGTGATGTACCAACGTGCGACGATGGCATTCAAAATGGTGATGAAACGGGCGTAGATTGCGGTGGCGCAGATTGCCCTGCTTGTCCTTCCACTTGCGAAACACCTAGCAATTTATTTGTGAGTAACAATACTGGTAATTCTGCTACTTTGAATTGGGATGCCGTTGCCAATGCAGACAACTACATGGTTGAAGTGCGTCCAGTTGGTACAACGAGATGGAGAAGCGGAACTACCTCCACCAATTCCATTGTGGCGAGACCACTTTCTTCTGGGACAACTTACGAATGGCGCGTGCGTGCTAACTGTGGCAGCGATGAAAGCGATTGGTCAACCATCGAAACGTTCACTGCGGGTTCTTCTAATCGAAATAATACATTGAACAGCGAAATCGAAAGCAGAAATAGCACAATTTGGATGGCAGAGTTAGCAGCAGAAGCCTATCCTTCTCCAACGAGTAATTTACTCTACGTTAATAGCAATCAATTGATTGATCGAATTGATATGATAGATGTGATGGGCAGAACGATTCGCTCTATTGATTTAGATGGGAACGCTGATCGTACGGAACTGCAAGTTCAGGGTCTCCAAACTGGACATTATTTCTTACGCATTCAGGCAGGAGAGAATGCTACAATAGTTCGGTTTGTGAAAGAATAAAATGCTCTAGCTAGTTTGGGAAAAGTGTAATGATCTTTTCCCAAACTATTCTTTTGAGCAATGCACTCTAATAAAACGTATATTTTGATTGTTAAAAGAGATTGAATACGAGTACTTTACATCTCACATCTCACATCTCCTAATCTAGTGATCTCTATTTATCTCTGCAATGATAATTCCATAACGTCCATCTTCCTGTACCCAATCTTTGCTTGGTAAGTACGTCCTAGAAACAAAACCATCCAAGTAAAGCGCGTTTTGACATCCTTGCTCTTGGAAAAATCGAGCAAAGTGATAAAAATTTACCTTCTCTTTCGACATTGCAAATAGCAGGTTTCCATTTGGCAGAATTCCTACACCGTTTCTAATGTGCAGATTTTCAGAATCTTGATTGAATTTGGGATGAATCCTTCCTTCAATGACGAGCATCGGACCTGATTGAGTCGCGTATTTTATGCTTTCGCTATTTGTGAAATCGGTCGTTCTCGCGATAAAGCCTTTGTTATCCTTTGAAATGTAGAACACACCATTCGGTTGGAGATAAAAGTTGCCATAGCCTTCTTGCAGAGTATCAAGCATAGCTTTTATTACTCCATTTTCAATATACAAACCTTGCGGCGACAAGTCTTTTTTATACATTCCTCCATTCATGGCAAAGATCAATTGTTTATTCTTTTGCTCTAGCGAAAACTTTAATGCAGCATGATTCTCAAAGGGCTTTTCGTTTTCATCTTTGGAATAAAATTGTAGATTTTGCTGCTTGAGATTAATTTCATAGGAAAGGATAATAGGGTGATCTTCTTGTACGATTAAAGTCGGGTTATTCTTCTCTTTCAGAGCTGAATAAGTAATTACTCCAACTGCTACCATTATTGCAATGGGTAGTCTTAGTTTTCTTTGTAACATTCTGATTTTATGTTTGAAGAAATAGTAATCGGTCAAACTCACTATATAAATAGACCTTTTGTGCCCTTTGTTCCTTTGTGGTTTAAATCCCCATTTCCTAAAACTCCTTCCTCGTCATCACCAAAGGTAGTCCAATCAAAATCAGCGCGATCAAATTGATAATCAATATATTATGAATAGCTCCATAATAAAAAGAAATTCCACTATCAATCAGAAACCACGAGAGCATTCCAATCCACATCGCGCGATATGCCCATTTTTCTTTTCGTTTGAAAGCATTTTCTGAAATTAGAATCATCAGTAAGTGAAAGCCCACAATCGTGCCGCCGATGATGCCAAATAACCAGTTTTTGAGTTTCAAAACTTCGGGAGAAAAATCTGCACCTTGAAAGAAAACTTCTTGGGTGTAATGATTGTGCAAATCGAAGAAGAAGGAGTTTCCTGCAAAAGCGACCAGTAAACCGACGATTACCGTCATCGCATTGGCGTAGGTCAGCCATTTTTGCCAGAAATGGAATTTTTGTTCTGTCATGTTGAGTATGTTTTGACCCTTCTGACTCGTTTGGAAACGAGTAGATATAGGTTTGAAGTCAGAAAACTTCAAACATCAATTTTTTAATAAAAAATAGAGCTTCGAGCCTTCGTATGCTGATCTAAAATTTTCAGTAAATCAGGAATTCGATATGCACCGGCCATTTTTTGAACTTGCTTGGCTGCCGCATCGACCTCTACTCCAATACTGGTCACATACAATGGATTTTTGCTTGCCCCCCGCAAAACTCGTCTTACTTGCTTTTCATTGTCTTTGAAAGATCGTTTGGCAACACCAACAATTGGAATTTTTCGTTTCAGGACTTCATACAAATACCTTCCCAATCCATACTTTCCCTCATCACTCAAAACGACATACCCATCCACAATAATCAACTCTATTTCTTCCAAAGGCGTCTTCTCCAGCACTTTTAAAATGCAAGGCAGTTCTCGTTTGTAAAATTCCCCAGGTACATATTCTGCGACTTCTTCAATCAAAACTTCATGAATAGTTGTAGGCTGCTTGTCCTGCCAAGTCTGAAATTCAATGGAGACTGCTTTCGCAAAATTGGTTCGGTAATGGACATCTATGGCTACGATCATGTGCTTTTGTTTCTGAGTAGATATTTACCACATAGTTCATGTAGCGCCTTCACATAGCTCACATAGTCTTTTTTGTCATGGCAGCTTTTTCGGCTTCAAAAATGGAATAGAACTACTGTGATCTATATAAAAGTAGCTATGGTGATTACTGTGGTAAATAATTACGTTTCTGCTTAAAATTACAAGAAATTTATCAAATTTGCGTCCCGTTCAAAAACATATGTCTATAACAAATTGCACTTTTACAGAAGATTTGAAGTAGCAAAACTCTGATCTCTGCTCTTTTCAAATCATGGCGGCATCAGCCTGAGGCAGACGTGGTCGAACCGCCATGATTTGATCGAGGTGTCTTAAGGACAAAAAATGGCTTCTTAGCCATTTTTATCCTTAAGAAACCTCAATGGATTTGGATGGACTCGACGTCCATCCAAATCCACAACAAGTCGCTATCAGCAAGCACTTTCAGTATTTGTGCAATTTGTCATACACACAAAACATTAGTCGCAAATGAATCTATTGCAAACACTAGCGCAGCGTTATGCTGAAATTTTCAAGCAATCATATATTTTAATCAAAGCACCAGGGCGCATCAATGTCATCGGTGAGCACACCGATTATAACGAAGGTTGGGTATTACCCGCTGCGATTGATAAATATATTTACTTCGCTTTGGGTAAAAATGGTGATAGGAATTACACGGAAGTGTATTCTCCTTTTTTCGATGAAAAGGCAAAATTTAGTATACAAGCTACTGATTTTGAGGACATTCCATCTTGGGCAAAGTATTTGCAAGCTGCGACGATGGAAATGCGTGCTAGAGGTTACGACCTCAAAGGTATCAATGGTGCAATGGATGGGGACATTCCTTTGGGTGCGGGTTTGTCTTCCTCGGCGGCTTTGTGTTGTGGATTCATTTTTGGGATGGCGAAATTGAACGATATTGAAATTTCGAGAGCGGAAATTGCGCTTATTGCACAAGCGACCGAACATCGCGTAGGCTTAAATTGTGGCTTGATGGATCAATACGCTGTGCTGTTTGGTAAAGAAAATCAAGTGATTGGGTTAGATTGCCAGTCTTTGCAATTCGAGCATTCGCCACTAGAGTTACAGAACTACGTGCTAGTTTTGATTAACTCCAATATCAAGCATGAATTAGCAGCAGATTCAGGCTACAATGATCGCCGTGCTTCTTGCGAGCGCGTTGTTGCAACCATTCAAAAGAAACATCCCAATATCAAGACACTTCGAGATATTTCCGAAGCACAATTGCTTGATTATCAATCTCAATTAGACGCAATTGATTTCCAAAGAGCACAGTATATTTTCAGAGAAAATCAGCGCGTCTTGAATACGATGGAAGCCTTGAAAAAAGGCAATCTGCAACAAGTAGGCGAGTACCTTTACCAATCGCATCATGGAATGCGACATGAGTACGAAATCACTGTTCCAGAAATAGACTTGCTGGTAGATTTGACGAAAGAAATGCCCGAAGTATTGGGCAGTCGAATGATGGGTGGTGGATTTGGTGGTTGTACAATTAATTTTATCGAAAAGTCAGCAAAGGAGCGCATAATTCAGGAAATTGTGAGTCAATATCAGCAACAAACGAATCAGGAAGCGACGGTTTATGAAGTAAAGATTAGTGATGGGGTGAGCTTGATTTGAGTCACAAGTTCTAATCCAACAATTCTTCTTTAACCGACCAAATCTGTATTTTACCATTTTCTGTAGCTGTAAGTAACTGTTTTTTATAAACAAGCAAATCAATTGGAGTATTTCCTATTCCCAATTTCAACTGTTGATAGATATTACCTTGTTCATCAATCATCAGAATATTTGCTTCCGAAGTGCCCACTGCAATTTTACCATTAAAAAGTTCTGCTAAAGAGACAGCACTAGAGGGCAGTGGAATTTGCTGCTCTAGTTCTCCATCAAGCTGCCAAATCTGGAGAGAATCACTGGAAGTAGTCGTGATGAGTCGCTGATTATCAGATTGATAGATCAAATGTGTGAAATCGGTTTCAAAGCTTTCGTATAGCACTTTTGCTTTAAAATCGTTTAGTGACCATACCTGTATCTTTCCATCTATACTGATGCTGTATAGCATTTTTCCATCCGCTGAAGATACCATATCAATGATGCTGGCAGTATGTTGCAATTGGGAGAGTTGGTTGCGGTTTTGTCTGTCCCAAATTGAAATGGTCTTATCCTCGGCCAAAATGGCGATGCGTTTTTCAGTTAGCAAAACTTTCCTAATAGCAGCTCGATGTACCTTGCTAAAATTATTCAACAATTTTTGATTATCACTTTGCCAAACATAGATTTTTCCGCTTTCATCGCCTGCTACCAGTAGTGATTCGTCCGCTGCAACTGCAGTCATTTTTTGGTTGCTTCCGTTTCGCAGATTGGATTCTTGTGTTGCGGTTGCTTTGTCCCAAACTAAAATACCTGCTCGATTGGTAGCTGCAAAGATGAATTTGTCATTCTTAGCTATGGCATTGAGAGAGGAAGTAGCAGTAAACATCGTTTCGGGTAAGACAGTAGGTAATTTCCAAGTCCGAATTTTATCAGCAACGGTAAATATCATTTTCTCATCTTCGCTGAATCCGATTGCACTGACAGTAGCTTGGTGCCCTCTTAAAGTGTAGAGCAATTCAGTAGTATATTCGTCTTCGCTGCGATTGACTCGCCAAAGTTTAGCGGTTTTGTCCTTCGAGGCGGTGAGCAGTAAGCGGCCATCTTTTGAAAATTGTAAAGCAGTAATGTTATCGTCATGTGCTTTTTTGAAGGAAAAACCTTGTTCTAAATTACCAAGAATAATTATTCCATCCTGTTTTCCAATAGCAATGCTGGAAGTGGTTGTTTCATAAGCAATATGATTGGCTACAATGCTTCCTTCATACAGTAATTTGTCTGTTTGAGTTGCTATATCATACTGAATGAATTGCCCATTTCTGAGCGCAGCGACAAACTGATTGTTATTGCCTAGAAATTGTAAAGCCGTGGCTTCTCCCAATTCAATATATGATTCAATCTGTTGTTTCTCAATATTATACAATAAAATACTTCTTTGCCCAAAGAACGAAGCAATGGCTCGTTTCCCATCAGGTGACAAGTCTAGTACTTCGATTTTGTATGCTTTATCTCCACCTAATTTATCACTTGGAAAATCTTTTCCCAAAGCATTCCAACGATGTAAGACATGATCGTTTCCACCACCAAAAAGACGCGCTCCATCAGCTGAAAATCTTAGCGTTTCCAAACGCGCAGAAGTGGCTTCTTGAATGCTGTTTTGGTAAATCAATTCCCCTTTCGTTGGGTCATAGCTGTAACGGTCAATACGATGCTGTTCGCCATCTTGATAATACATCGCCCATTGCTCACCACTTGCTGAAATTGCTACCTCTATGTATTTATAATCAGCATTGGAGAGGGCTAAATCTTTATAGAACACATTTTCTCTTTGCAACTGATAAACTTGATCTTGGATGGCTTGGTCTTCTTGATTTCTAGCCAGAAGTTCTCGATAGCGGTTGTATTTTTGAGTTGGGTCAGCAGCATTGTCCGCTTCGTATCGAAGCAGTTCGTATTCCTGTCGCTCTAGTTCTGCCAATACGCTTTGTCTATTTTGGTAAATTAGAATAATTGTTGTCACCAAAAGTGTACCCAAAATACCAAAAATCAGACTTCGAATCAAGCCTTGCCGACGAATATTTTGCCGACTTAATTCCACTAATTCTTGTTCCTTCTCCGTCCAAACACGCATTCCATCTTTACCGACTTCTATAGTCTTCAAATCTCTTGCATTCAAGGCAATTAATTCTTCTTGTGGACTATTTTTGATTCGATTTTCAAGTAAGCTGCGCGCGCGCTGTCCTTTATTTCCAGAGCTATTGTAACGTTGAGTGACTAAAGGAGCGAGTGCATCGTGCGCCAGGCGTTGGTGGTCATCATCGCGATTGTCAGTGAGTAAATAGAGGTTTTTGTAGTGTATAACCAGATTTCGTAGTTCCGCTTCTGGTAAGTGCGCATAGCGATCAAACAGCTCTTGTTGTGTATGTTCCGCAGCGGTAGAAAGAGGAGTAGTGTAGAAATGTAGAATATCTAATGCTAAGCCTGTCTCGAGATATATTGAAGGCAATTTTTTGAGTTGTTCCTCTAAAAATTCGTCTAGGAGCAAGCCGCTTTTTCGCACTAATTCTTGGTAAGCTTCGTGGCTAAAATGAGGCGCATTAGGTTTTCTTTGCTTTGCCTGTTCCCAAAACTTAGTCAGTAAAATTTGTAAAGCAGGTGCTATGTGTGAAGATTGGTCTCTAAAGATATCGCTCGCTATTTTCTCTGCCAAACCGTTTTCTATTGTTAATTGGTACTTCTGCTTTGCTCCTTCAACGCCCGTTACGCCAAGTATCGCTTCTTGAATGCCTTCCTGCTGCAAAGGGGGAACGAAAACTTTTGTGAATGGTATTTTTTGAAAAACGACTTCCATTTCTGCCACAAACTCTTTCCGAAAACTAGCAATCCATTTGATGTTTGGACGTATTTTTTGTGTTTCTTTAATAAAGTCATGCAGCAAAATCAACTCTTCTGCACTATCAGCATTTGGAACAGTCAGTACTTCTTCCAGTTGATCAATAATGACGACTAATTTGGCTTCTTCGGGGGCACGAGCTATGCTTTTTTCTAGCATTTTAGAAACCAGTACTTCTGAATTTCTCCGCTCGTAAACTACTTCCCAATTTGCTTCCAGTCGAGGTAGCAAGCCCGCATTAAGCAAGGAAGATTTACCCACACCTGATTGTCCATAGAGCAGAATTAAGTTATCTGCTGTTGGAGAATGTAGCAAATCGTAGAGCATTTTGATCATTTTTCCTCTGCCGAAGAAAATGCGCGCATCATCGCGCTCAAACCAATGTAAGCCAATGAAGGGTTCGTTAGGAAACTTGATGGCTGAAAAAATTTCGGGGAGGTTCTCTAAGTAATCGCTTGGGAGTAATTGTGCTGAACCGCTTGCCAGTTGTACTTTTTGCGCACCATCTCCCACGATCACATCGCCTTGCACAACGAAGTTGCCGCCGATGTTGAGGATATTTTTGCTGTCTTGAATATTATTGCTCATAGTGGGCGTTCACTGGGATTTTGAGTGTGTTTTTTCATTTGTGATCTTCAAAGTTCGGAAAAAGCAAGCATTGATGCAAGAAGGGAAGTTGATGGATATGCTTGACAAACGACGCCACTTTACAAAACATGGTGGCTTTGAACAAATCCAATGTCGATTGGGCAGCGTAAAATAAGCAATGCTGTGAGTAGTTTCTGATCGCAGTAGCTACGGGACTTGCCGAAAGCTATTGGCATCGCAGAGATTTTCGTGGAGAGTGCGTTAAAAAGGGTAATGCCCAAATGCGATTTGCCCATCTAACTGGTGTAAGAAGCATCACGCAAATCCACCGAAGAGCACTACACTTGACAAAATGACTTTTGGACGAACGTACGGCATCGCGATAAATCCCTTTAGCGTTGATCTGTTCGCCTTTGCGACGTTCTAAGGTTTCATCTATCCCAAAAACAAGCGTCTTGTCCTGAACCATAAAATTTTTGATGAGTAAAAACAGCAACTTTTTTGAGCATTGAAAGTCACTTCATTTGGCACGACTTAATATGTACAAAAAAAATATCTACAGGATTGATCGTAAAGGAAGTTTCCGTTTTTTAAGTCGGATTCGCTTGCCTTTTTGTTTGTAAAACTTTGCTTTTTCGGAGGCAACTAAGACGTACTGATTATCCAAAAAATCAAGTGCTTCGTATTGATGAATCGGAGAAAGTATGCACAGTTTTTGCTTGCTCAATATTCCGCTAAAGTAATTATCTCCTTCGTAGTCTTGCAATAAAAACACGCTCACCTTAGCAGTTGGAATCACTCCAAAATTGTAGGCCAATAAAGCTACTGCTTGTCCATCGGGGCTGATGGCAGCAGCAGTAACTACTCGTTTTTTTAGTAAAATACTATCTCGAAGTTGTAAGTTTTGTGGCCCAGGAGTAGCAGGTAAAGTATAGTGTTTAGTATAATAATTACCTTTCCTAAATTTGTTTTTGGAGAACAAATGCAACCGATCTCGATGCCAAAAAAAACCTTCCATATCGAAATTACGATTTTCTACGGCAGGTGGAAATTGCGTTTGATCGGGATAAGCGTAAGTAATGGAATCTATCGCTTGAGTATTTAGATTGTAGATATATATTTTGAGATCACGTCGTTCGTTGCCATTATTTCCGAATTCTCCAATGTAAAGGTTTCCTTGATTATCGTGTGTCAAATCTTCCCAATCTTTATTCCGCAGCGGTAACTTGATGGTATTGAGCAATTCTCCTTTTGCATTCGTCAAATAGATTTCAGCAGGATTTCCACTATCATTCAGCCAATAAAGGCTATCTGGGTTTGCTGCGTAAAGACCAGAAGCCTCATAGATAACGTCTGGTAGTTTAACTTTTTTCTTTTGCGCTAAGAGTTGACAAGGAAAAGCAACAATAATAAAGTAAATCCAAAATTTATTCATAGCAAGTGTTGGTTAAAATGCAGATGCAAAAGTAGAATCTTTCTGATTATAACGGATTGCTGTGATTAGTAAATTACAACGATGGAATCTCATAAGTACTGAAATTCACTATACTTCGCTGCTAACGTAGCGAAGGGAACTTCAGGAGAGAGAGGAATCGGCGGTAAAACTGCTGATTTCTCTCTCCCTCCAAAAGAATTTTCGCCCGTACGGGCACACAAGACACCTGATGTTGCTTATTTTCAGTGTTTTTTCCTTTCACAGCAAAACGTTACAATTAGGAATCTTTCATTGATTGATCGAACATGAAAAGTTGGCTTTCCCTTCTATTCATAAAGCAAATATTATGATACAGGATAACAGAAGAGTGAGCACCGTCAATCACGAAGACATTCAAACTTGGGCAACTAGCAAAAGAATGCGACCCACTCAGCTCAAGCGATTTGATCAAGAAAATATTTTGGATCGTTTGCGCTTTCGATTTCCAGATGAGCAGCATCCCGATGAAGAAGATTTGACTTGGGATACTTTTTTTGATATTTTTGACCAAGACCAGCTAGAATTTGTAATGGAAGATATTGCGGATGAGGCAGTAGAAAATGTTAATCATTATGAATTTCGTCCGCGAGAGGCGTATTGATAAAAAACAGAAAGGATGATGTTCCAAATGAGCATCATCCTTCTTATTTTATTATGAATCGAAACATCATTCGTTTCGATTTTCGTATCTAGCTCTCTTTCGTCTCTTATTTAAACATCACTTTTTTAGAAACCATTCCTTCCTCAAACCTTACTCTTGCGACATAAATGCCATCTGGCAGATTGTCACGCTGAATGAAGAAGTAACTATTCTTAAAAGTATGTTCTTGAACTAAGCGACCATTTAGATCATAAAGCTCTACTCCCAACATAGGGCGGCTGGCTTCAGAACGCAAAATAAATTCATCCGTAGCTGGATTTGGCGCAATGACTAATCCTACTTCTGCTTGCTTCAACTCCTCTGTGGAAGTATAAGCGGCTAAATCTAAAGCAGCGAAAGCACGAGGTGCAAAATAAGCAAACACCGTATCAATGTGAGTGCGCGCCTGTTCTGCGGACATTCCTGCATTGGTTAATAATCCTTGTTCATGGAAAGAAGTCATTCCACTTGGATCAGTTGGGTGGGGTAACAAACTCCATGGCACACCATTTGGAAAACCTTCTACTGGAGGAGACAACGCATTGGGATCCCACCAGTCAATTCTTACCCCTTCATCTAATCCATTTGCATTTGGTGGATTCACTACAGGGTATAGACCCTCTAAATACTCATGTCCTGCTGCTTCTGAATTGGCTTTGGCTTGTGCAGTGATGTCATCATCAATATTTGCATTAATAAATACATCATTATTACCTAGTTCATTTTGCTTTCGTGCAATGAGCAGTCCTCCTTGTACGCGTACGATTGGATCGCCCGTTGTAGGAACGATCAAGGTAGCATCTTCATAAGGAGCAAAGAAATCGTTTGCTGATTGGAATGTAATCGTTGGAGGGTTTCCCGCTTCCAACCAAGAAATATCTCCTAAATCTCCACCAACATTCACTGCTAGTTGGAAATCCGAGTTGTATTCTACGTGATTAGGATAACTGGTCGTGTCTGCCATCCCTAATGGAAAACCGAATGCTTCAAGCCCAAAACCGAAGGTCTTGCCTTCAATATCGCCATGTACTTGAGGAACGACCATAGGTGTCTCAGGAGTACCGTCTTCATCTGTATCTAAGATGAATTTGGCTGGTCCGTTGGTAGTCGTCAAGATTTCGTTATAGTTAGTCAAACCAACCATTCCGTGTGTTAGATAACCTCCAGTTCCATTACCCCAAATCGCTATTCGGCTAGTATCTACACTAAATTGGTTACCATTTTCTACAAAATCACGTTTGAAGAAACGAACGGCAGTTCGTCCATCTTGTACGCCTCGGTAGGCAGCTTGAATTAAGCCTAAAGCACGAATTGGCTGAGTTTCTGCTAATGGATTCCAGCCTTGGCGGTAAGTGACAGAAGCCGCAGTGTAACCATACTTTGCGAGACGAGTACAGATTTCTACTGCAGCTGAATCTGTCCTTCTTCCCAATATTTGTGCGTTTTGAGGAACTGGCAAGAAGTTCCCCGTGTGGAAAACTAATACTAATGGGCGTTCTGCACGCTCATCCCCGATAGGTTCGTAAACGTCCAATTTTAATTCTTGAGGAATGGCTTCTCCAAGAATAGGTAATGCAATGACAGTAGCATTCACACCATAAGTTACGTCCGAAGTTACGGTCACATCTGTAAAGACCTCCTGCATGAACCTTCCTTCTTGAGCTTGTAGATGCCCCAGCACGAAGCAGAAAAGCACAGCTAAGAGTGTATTAATTTTTTTCATAGAACATATTTTGAATTAAATGTGAGAAATTGGTTCTTCTTGAACACTAAACTTCTGCTTCCACTTGGCTTGGGAAAATATAGAATATAATAGTAGATATAATACCCAAAACATTTAGTTTGTTTTGGATTATCTTGAAATGTGAAGTATTTATTTCTTTTTGCGATTGTTAAGTTTGTATTCTTTTCCTGCGTCGTAGACAAATGAAATGTAAGCCAATCTTCCAATTCTTGGGCCTCCATAAGTCTGGAAACTTCTATTGTCCAGAATATTAGAAGCTCCAATTTTCATTGTTGTATCAATTTTGTCAAAACGGAAATTGACTTGCGCATCCACTAAATCGTAGGTAGGAATGAAACCTGTGAATTGAGGGGAGCCTTCAAATAGAAAACCTTGAATCCATTTATAGTTAACTTTAAAACCGACATTTCTAATTTTAAAACCACCTAAAATCACATCCAAATCTCTGGCACTAAATCCTACATTGAATTTGTGCTCCGGCGTATTAAAGGCAGGAATAATTGGATCATCTTCCGCTGTTTTGATCAACCTATTCCAAGAATAATTTCCATTTAGGACATAATAATTGGCAAAGTAATGATTCACTCCGATAGAGACCCCTTGTGTAGTCACTGTATTTAAAGAGTTAGCTGCATAGCGAAAGGCTTGCAATGTAATTGGGAGTCCAGTGCTTGGATCAAATGTTCCATCCACGCCAATATTAAATCCCAGGAAGTTGTTGTAAACACTATAATAATATCCAGCATCTAGGTAAGTAGCATCGAAAAGTGTTGTTCGATAACCTGCTTCTATGGTTCGGACTTGTTCTGGCTGAACGGGAGCAATGTCAAAGAATTCCAATACGTCAGGGCCTGGCGCATTGAAGTATTCTCTAAGTGATTCTACAGTGATTAAATCTTGAGCACCGTTCAAGTTTCCTGCTAAAGTAGCTCGTCCCACATCCAACAGTAAATACTGATCGGTTAATGTCGGATTCCGAATAGCAGAAGAGAAAGAGACTCTCAAGTAATTACTAGCCGAAGGATTCCAAACTACGGATGCAGCAGGAGAAAATAAGCGATCAAAATTCTCATTTTTATCTGTTCGGATAGTAACTTGAGTTTTCAGTTTATCATTCGCAAAAGATTTTTCGATTCCAGCATAGACACCGTATTCAAAGTTAGAGATATTGACGCCCGCCGTATCAGAAAAAACCGTTCCACGCGAGTCAGGTGTGTACAAGCGAGTACTTGCTCCAACGGTGATTTTGTCTGTCCATTTCGGCGTAAACCAATATTCGCCTTGGGCATGATACAATGCAGAATTATCGAAAAACTTAGTACCACCTTCCGTTCTCAATGTATTCCTAATATCGTTAAACTCGTCTTCAAATCTTTGCGTACCCGGCTCAAAGAAATCAACAGAAGTAGTTGCACCTTGAGACTGAGCATTGGCTACGGCTGCTGCTTCGTCGTGCCACTGTTCGATTAAATTATTATTGTCGATCAGCCATTGATCGGCAGCTTGTTTGTCAAAATTGACTACTAGCATCCCTGTAACAGGATCAATAGTGACCTGCACTTCTGGATAGCCGTTTTCTATCATTCTGTTTAGGATCGGCTCTTGCCAATAACCTGCGTAATCCCTAGCCCAGTTGTTGTCCGATTTTGCTCTTTGTTGCAACTCTAAAGCCGTAAAATAAGGATCGTAGGAATCTCCAGCACCCGTTCGAGTGGTATAAGCACGGATGAAGAATTTGTCTCTTTTCTTGAGTTCCAATCGGTTTTGGAGAAAAGTAATGCCTCTCAAACTAAAGCGATTGTCTCCTTGATAAACGGTTGTTCCTTCTCCGTAATTAGTAGAAAAAATCACCTCTGGCGACTGATCTGCTTTTTTAGGGTTTGTCCTAAAGTGCAGAGCGACACCTGCTTTCAAATTGCGTGTATTGTAGTCCACCAAATCCTCTTCTCTATAACCCGTTCTGTACCAAGTTCCCAGACCTGGAAAACCCGTAGCTTGATCAGAAAAATCATTGCGACTTTGGTACTCATCACCATATATATTGACCGCATCAAATCCTCCAGGATTGCTGGCATTTACTCTCGAACCATCTACAGGATCGTAATTATCCGCTACCCAATCATCTGCTCTCAAGTAGGAGAAATTGAATTTGTAAGCGAAAAAATCTAGTCCTTCTTTATTTTGCACGGAAGCACCCCAACGAATTGCAGACTCTAACAAATTTCGCTCTCCTGCTTTTACCATAGCAGACAATCCTTTCTGGAAAAATGGATTTTTGGTTTCCATACTAATTACGCCATTGAAGGCATTCGGTCCATAAAAAGCGGAACTTGCTCCAACCACTAATTCCACTCGATTCACATCTAGTTCAGAAGAACCTAGGAAATTTCCTAGAGAAAAATTTAAGCCAGGTGCTTGATTATCAATACCATCTATAATTTGTAAGGAACGCACAGGACTCGTGCTATTGAAACCTCTCATATTGATGACCTTAAATCCAAGACTGGCTGCAGTCAAATCAACTCCTTTCAGCGTCCCTAATCCATCATAGAAACTTTCAGAAGCCGTCTCTTTAATAGCAATATTGTCCAACGTCTCAATCGTGAGTGGTGCTTGTTGTTGTTTTTCAGAAATGCGCCGTCCTTTCACTTCCACCACATCTATCGTCAGTGCATCAGTGGAAAGTTTAATACGAATTGGTTCATCGGCACTACTCACTTCAATAGTCTGTGAAGAATAACCTGTGTAAGACACCACTATATTAAATGGTAGTGCAACATCAGTACTCAATTCAAAATTACCATCAAAATCCGTCACATTGCCATTAGAAGTGCCCTCAACAATCAAATTTGCCCCAATCAGAGGGTCATTGTTTTCTGCATCCCGTACTTCTCCGCGAATGGTAGTTTGCGCATTTGTAGTGAGAGTGAGTGAAAAAAATAAAATAAAAATAACAGAAAAACACTTTAAGTAAAACTTCATACGTCTTTTACCACACATTTGTACATAAAATTTGGTACTGGGCGCAAATTAGTGAAAATTCGCTAATCCAAATTATATTTGAATTTTTTATTCTCAGTTTGTGACAGTGTAGCCTATTTTCGACAATCAAAAATTAAAGTTTTGTATTTAATTGTCTAAAAATCCTATATTTGCCGAACTTTTTTTCAAAGCATTATTATCTAACGTTTTTTCTGATTTTGAGTAGATCAGGTTGAGATGAGGAAAGGAGCTGAATTTTTCAGATGCTTTGAAGCTATAAAAAATTGAATATCAATCATCTAAATAAAATTCCTCTCTAACATCTCCACGGATTCATTCAGAATCGTTTACTAAATTTTTTAATTATCATGCAAGGGAAAGGAATTGTAAGATTTTTCCTGATCGCCTTTGTCGTTGTGAGTATCATACAGTTTCTGTTTGTACTTCCTACCAATAAAGTAGAAAGAGAAGCAGAACGATATGCAGAAAGCATGGCAAGCACAGCATCAGCGGAAAGTCAAGATTCGGTTAAAAAAGCCGCGCGTTCCGCCTTTCTGGACTCAATGTCTTCAGAAACGGTGTTGAAGATTCCATTGATTTCGTCCTTCAGTTATCAGGACTTGAAATCCAGACAATTAGCTTATGGATTAGACTTAAAAGGGGGCATGAGTGTCGTCTTACAAGTTGACCTAAGAGAGCTAATCCGATCGCGAGCCAATAATGCCGAAGATGATACTCTAGTAAAAGCGTTAGATAATGCCACCCAAGCCCAAAGTAATGCGCAAGACAACTACGTTTCTCTTTTCGTAGATGAATGGAGAAAAATAGCAGAAGATCGCTCACTAGCAGAAGTATTTGCTGGTTCAGTGGAAGAAGTAACCTACGAGTCCACAAATGGAGAAGTAGAGCGCATTTTAAGAACACAAGCAGACCAAACAGTCAATTTGACTTTTGAAATGTTGAAGCAACGGATTGATAAACTTGGAGTTTCTCAACCCAATGTTTCCTTGGATGCTGCTCGTGATTTGATTACGGTAGAATTACCAGGTATTGATAATCCAGAGCGTGCAAGACAGTTTTTGCAAGCTGCTGCTGCCTTGGAATTTTGGGATACTTATCGTTTGACAGATGCTAATTTGCAGACCTCTCTAATTACTGCCATTCAAAGAATGTCTTCTACGGATGGAGAAAGAGAAGTGGAGGATATAGTGACGACTTATGTTAAAGACTCTTTAGGAAATGATACGGAGACTGTTGCAAGCATTGATACTTTCTACAAAGATCCTACCATAGATGCGCCGCTTCAAATGGGCGGATATGCTGCAGTACTTGGTTTGGCAACGGAGAAAAATAAAGACGAAGTATCTGAGTTCTTGGCGGAGGAGAAGAATCGCTCTTTGTTCCCTCGCGACCTCAAATTTCTTTGGTCTCGCGAGCCTGTACAACTGGATAATCAAGAAGAGGGAGAAGAAGGAATGTATGAACTATATGGTGTAAAAATCCCAAGAGGGGGTGCTGCGCCATTGGAAGGAGACGTTGTGACCAGCGCAAGTGCCGACCCTGATCCACAGACAGGACAAATGCAGGTTTCGTTAAATATGAATCAGCAAGGTGCTAAGACGTGGGCTAGCTTGACCACTCGTGCTGCCCAAAACGGAAATAGAGAGATTGCGATCGTATTAGATAATGAAGTAGTTTCTGCGCCAAGAGTAAATGGTCCAATTCCTAATGGACGTTCTTCTATTACTGGAGATTATTCTACACAAGAAGCACAGGATTTAGCGAGTATCCTAGAAGTTGGTAAACTACCAGCGCGTACACAGATCATTCAAGAATCACTGGTTGGTCCTTCTCTGGGAGCAGAGAATATTCGTAGAAGCATTACGGCGATTGCGATTGGTTTTGCCTTGGTATTTGTATTCATGTTGATTTATTATGGTGGCGGCGGAGTCGTCTCTGTGATTGCTTTATTGTTGAACCTGATTTTCATCTTTGGCTCATTGGCTTCTTTCGGAGCTGTATTGACGCTGCCAGGTATCGCAGGTATTGTATTGACGATTGGTATGGCAGTAGATGCCAACGTAATCATCTACGAACGGATACGAGAGGAACTCCGTGAAGGTAAATCGCTCAAAGTGGCGGTGCGCGACGGTTTCCAGAACTCCTATTCCGCGATTTTGGATGCCAACGTCACGACTTTTATCACTGCGATGATCTTGAATTACTTTGGTTTAGGACCAATTAAAGGTTTCGCCATTGTTTTGATGATCGGTGTCGTTTCTTCTGTATTAACAGCAGTATTCGTTGGTCGTTTGATGGTCGAGTGGTGGATTAATAAAGATCGTCCAATGTCTTTCTGGACAGGCTTCTCTAAGAATGCTTTCGCAAATGTGAATATTGATTGGTTGAGCAAGCGTAAGTTGGCTTACACCATTTCTGGTATCGTCATTGCTGCGGGTGTTTTATCTATGGTGCTTAGAGGATTTGAGTTGGGTGTAGATTTCAAAGGTGGCTATTCCTACAATGTTCAGTTTGAAGAAAGTATAGATGTAGATGCAGAAGAATTGCGTTCTGCATTGACCACTTCTTTGGAAGGAAGCTCCTTAGTCGTAAAAGAAGTAGATACGGACAATACCTATAACGTAGTTACAGATTATCTGATTAGTTCTACGGATACAACTGCTGCTGATCAAGTAATGATGAAATTATTTGAAGGTGCCAACACAGTTGCAGGTGGCAGCTTGGATTTCAATAATTTTAAAAATCCTGATGGAAAGGATACTTATGTGACGAGTTCGAGTAAAGTAGGACCGACCATTGCGGATGACATCAAGAATAGTGCAATTTGGGCATCTGTTTTTGCCTTGTTGGCGATCTTCTTGTACATCGCGATTCGTTTCGGTCGAGGCTTTGGTAAGCAGCAAGTGGCTTATCCACTAGGTGCAGTCGCTGCCTTGTTCCACGATGTCTTGGTAGTGATGGGAATCTTCTCTTTACTACATGGATTGTTACCGTTCTCTATGGAAATAGATCAAGCCTTCATCGGTGCGATTTTGACGGTGATTGGTTATTCGATTAACGATACGGTGGTCGTATTTGACCGTATTCGTGAGTTTATGAACCAATATACTAACCGCACAAAAGAAGAAATCGTTAATATGGCAGTCAACAGTACCATTAGTCGTACCGTGATTACTTCCTTGACGACACTTTTAGTGGTTGCGATTCTATTCTTCTTCGGAGGAACAAGCACGAAAGGACTTTCACTTGCACTATTGATTGGTATTTTAGTGGGAACTTATTCTTCCGTATTCGTGGCAACGCCAATCATGTCTGACGTGATGGGTGATTTAGAGCCAAAAGAAGTGAAGCGTAAGTCCTTCTCTAAAGCAGGTGCTAAGGCGAGATAAGATGGAGTAAGTCATTCAAAAAATGACTATTTCAAATACAAATGGGAAACAAGATGTAGTTCTTGTTTCCCATTTTTAGTTTTAGTGAATCATTCTATTGTAAATTTGGTACCGTAGCTATTCTCGAATATTGACTTTAAATTCCCCTCCCGATACCTCTACTTTCGCACCATTTCCATCAAAAGCCGTAAAAGAAAAAGTACCTTCAATATCTTTGTCATTTACTTTAGTAACTTCTACCTCTCCCGAGCCATTTTCTAGTGTGGTAATGAAAGTTCCTTTGCTTAATACTACATAGCCATCACCATCTTTGTCTAAGCCCAGTTGGTATGTTTTTTTCTGTCCTTCATTTGGAATACTTAAGTAGATCGTATTATCTCCATTATTCCTTAATCCATAAATTGCTATGGTATTATCTGTTGTGAATGTAGTAGCATAGGCAAATAAGCCTTTTGCTTCGTATTGTTCACCGTCTAATGAGCATTCGAATTTGCTGTCATTATCAATAGCGTCATTCTTCCCACAAGCTGCCAATACCACAATACTCGCTAAAAAAAGGAGTGTTTTTGTAAATTTCATATTGCTTAAAATTTTGATAAAAAAATATTTACAGATGTGAAATTAGAAGTACTCTATAATTGATTTTTTATGAAAATAATAAGAGATAGAAGTTGCTGCATAAGTGTAATTGTTGATTAGATAAGTGTTTGTAATTCTCAATAGCCTAGAGCGAGTTACGTTGATCTGATAGAGTGTGTGTACCAAATTGCACAAATATCTAAAGTGTTCGTTGAGAGCGACTTGTTTTGGATTTGGATGGACGTCGAGTCCATCCAAATCCATCGAGGTTTGTTAAGGACAAAAAATGGCTCTTTAGCTATTTTTTGTCCTTAACAAACCTCGATCAACTCATGGCGGTTCGATGCCGCCATGAGTTGAAAAAAGCAGAGATCAGAGTTTTTGCTACTTCAAATCTTCTGTAAAAGTGCAATTTGGTATACACACTCTGATAGAGTAGTTATTGTATGCTTCAATTATCTTCTCTATCTTCACGCTTGACTTTTGAAAACATTACTCTGTTTATTATATATCACTATAAGCAAATGAACGACTTAGAACGCTACTTTCACGACAACTCCGATGACAGAATGCTTAATAAATGGATGCACTATTTTGATGTGTACGATCGCCATTTCCAGAAGTATCGAGGGAAAGAGGTGACAATTATGGAAATCGGAGTAGCGCAGGGTGGGAGTTTACGAATGTGGAAAAATTACTTTGGGAACAAAGCAAAGATCTACGGAATTGACCTGAATCCAAATTGTAAGCAATTCGAGGAAGAAGGTGTAGAAGTTATCATTGGCTCACAATCAGATCGTGATTTTTTGCGTAAGCTCAAGCAGCAAGTTCCCAAACTGGACATCTTAATAGACGATGGTGGGCATACGATGATTCAGCAGATCGTTAGTTTTGAAGAACTTTTCGATCACATTAAGGAAGACGGCGTCTATTTATGTGAGGATTTACATACTTCTTATGAATTACGCTTTGGTGGTGGACACAAACGTAGGGGAACGTATATAGAGTACACCAAAAATTTCATAGATCATCTTAATGCTTGGCATTCAGAACAAAATTCTCTGCCTGTCAGTGATTTCACGCGTTCTGTAAATTCTATACATTATTACAGCGGTATGGTTGTTGTTGAAAAAATACCAAAATCAAAACCAAAGAGTCAAACCAGTGGTAAGAAGTCCATCCAATTTGGTAAAGAAAGAAGTACGCAAGAGCGTAGAAAACGTAAGTTGAAAAATAGCATTATTCGTAATATCAATAAGGTTTTGAGAACGTTTATCTTTAAAGGG
>JBCDFY010000063.1:0-30328 GCA_039176995.1 Bacteroidota bacterium | reverse complement strand
GGGTTGAATAATAGGTTTATTTTTTTATTTGTTAAAATAGAATTTTAATCTAAAATTAAGTTTAAATATAGTTTTTATGCTCTAAATATAACTCATAAAGGTAATTTTGTGTTTAAGATAGAAAGAAAAATTATCCTTATGAATACGACAATTAAAGCATCAAATACCACCAAAATTCAAGAAGAATGGATGCCCATAAATGGCACGGATTACATTCAAATCTATACCAGTAATGCGAAGCAATCCGCTTACTATTTGAAGTCCGCTTTTGGCTTTCAATCTTATGCTTACTCAGGACTGGAAACCGGCAATACGTCCAATGAATCTTATGTAGTAGCACAGGGGAAAATTAGGATTGTTTTGACGACTCCGTTGCATAGTAATTCTGCAATCGGAAGACACATTGACAAGCATGGCGACGGTGTAAAAGTAATTGCGCTTTGGGTAGATGATGCTCGAAAAGCATATGAAGAAGCCATCCAGCGAGGTGCAAAATCTTACTTAGCCCCCGAAGTACTGAAAGATGATATGGGGCAAGTCGTACAATCGGGCGTTCATACTTATGGCGAAGTCGTCCACCTATTTGTGGAGCGCAAAGACTACAAAGGTCTTTTCTTGCCTGGCTATCGCGATTGGAAATCGCATTACAATCCTAGCACCTTGGGACTGAAGTATGTTGATCACATGGTAGGTAATGTGGAGCTTGGGCAAATGAACGAATGGGTTAATTTTTATGAAGAAGTGATGGGTTTCAAGCAGATTCTGTCCTTCGATGATAAAGATATTTCCACGGAATACACTGCACTGATGAGCAAAGTGATGAGTAATGGCAATGGTCGTATTAAATTTCCGATCAATGAACCCGCAGCAGGCTTGAAAAAGTCGCAAGTGGACGAATACCTGGATTTTTATGAAGGCGCAGGCGTTCAGCACGTCGCCGTGGCAACTGACGATATCATCAAGACGGTATCTGAAATGAAAGCGAGGGGTGTAGAGTTTTTAGAAGTGCCTTCTACTTATTATGATGAGCTATTAAATAGAGTGGGAAATATAGATGAGGACCTCAAGAAATTGAGTGAACTAGGTATCTTGGTAGATCGAGACGAAGAAGGCTATCTATTACAAATTTTTACCAAAACCATCAATCCACGCCCGACGATGTTTTTTGAGATTATCCAACGAAAAGGAGCTACTTCTTTTGGCAAAGGCAATTTTAAAGCGCTGTTTGAAGCCATCGAGCGCGAACAGGCTTTAAGGGGAACTTTGTAAGAATAAAAAAGGGTGCAGCATCGAGCGATGCTAACACCCAGTCACTTCCAAATGACGTTTAGTTGTCCGTACAATTACCTCTATTTGAGTAGATAGGAATTGTACTTTTTAAAGGCAATGTAGTAAAATCGTGCATAGCAAGCTGTCTTTAATTTCCTTACAGAAGCTCGTATCTGCACAATTTTTTTTATCTTTGTTTAAGGGTCAACAACAAATATATACAAAAAAGAATAATAAGTCCAAAATTGATTAATCTTTTTTGTTCTAGTTATTCACTTTTTTTATGAGCATTGGACATAGAATTCGAGCTACAAGAGAAGAGCAAGGATTGAGTCAAACAGAATTTTCGAAGCGATTGAATATCAACCAAATTGAAATCTCTCGTATAGAAAGAGGACGACGAAAATCCTTCACTCCTGATCTGATTATTAAAATATCAAATGTACTCAATGTGCATATAGAGTGGCTATTTACAGGAAAAGGAGCAAAAAAAATTTTGTATCCAGAACAAGTAGAAGAGTTTCTAGCCCAACATGAAGAAGAACTAGGTAAAATGACTAAGGAAGATCTTCTTCTTCAACAAGAGCAAGCACGAGCACATTTAAAAAAGCTAGAGAGGCAACTCAAAAGTATTTTACAAAGAATCAACCTCGATTCATCGCTTTAAGTTTCTTTTCTTCCAGTTTCAATAACTGCTGCAATAATGCTTTCTGCTCACTAAGCATTTTCATCTTCTTTGAGTCTTTTATTGAGTTTGACTTGTTATCCATTTGCCTGTTTTTTGCCATTTTTTGATCATCTAGCTCACTAGACAACACAAAAATTTTAGCTAATTTCAATGTACAAGCTCTAAAGATAACAAAATAAAAGAGCGCACACACTTTAGAGTGTGGTTTGCGCCCTTTTTGGTGGGGGTCATTAGATAGCTACCACATCAACTTCGATAATATTAGATTTAATTGATAATTGCATGATAATCAGAATTTTATGATGAAATAATTTTCAACAAATATCTGACTCATGCGTAGCAAAGTTTTAATGGTAAAACCCTAAAAAGGCAGTTAGCTTAATAGCATTATTCTATCGTCTATATTTTTATAATAGACTATAAACGAATACCTACTAATAATATTTCTTTGCAAGAAAAATGATTAGAGTAAAAGTTATTTCTGAAATCATAGATTTTTTGAGACGGCACAAGCGCTATCAGGGCAAAATATTGGATCAAAAAGAATGGAAAAGAGACAATTCCGACTTGTTCTTTGAAAAAATATTAACAGAAAAAATTAATGATGATCAAGAAGCAGCAAGTAGTATCTTTGGTCACAAAGATCATCGTTATAAAGATCTAAAATCGCGGTTATCAGATAATCTAGTAACATCAATACTATCTATTCAACCTAATAGTCAGTATTTATCCAAACCATCTAAGAAATATTATGCTCTCATTAGAGAAATAGCTGTTGCAAAAATACTCATGGTTAAAACTCTTCAACGTCCTGCCATGTATTTCGCAAGAAAATGCTACTCTAGGGCAGAAGGCTTAGGATTTTATGACATAATGTACGATGCTACTTGGATATTGAAGTATTACTACGGAGTAATGTTGAAGAAAGAATCAGAATACTATAAGTATAATCAAAAGTTATCCAATATAATGACTGTGTTGGAACTTGAAAATAAAGCCTTTTCTTACTATGCAGAATGTTTAATAATGAAAAAAAAGGAGCGCTCCAATACACGTTCTTTTCATGAATTTGCTGCTTCGAAGTTTGATGAACTAGCACCTCATATATCTGAATGCGATAGTTCAAGGTTTCAACTAATAGCTAGACTTATCAAATTAATATGCACATCTTCAAATTCAGATTTTGAAAGTATGTTAAAGGATTCGGATGAGGCTGTTAATTATTTTTCTAACAGATATAAAGGAAATAGTGCAGCATCACATATTTTTTTATTGCAAAAAACGGCTGCTTGTATTAGATTAGGAAGATACAAACAGGGATTATCCACGGTATATCAAACTTTAAATCTCATTGATGATAAGAATGTAAACTGGTTTCCCACAAAACACAACGAATTCTTCATCTATATGCAATCAGGCAGATACCAAGACGCACGAAGAATTTATCTCCAAGCTACCAACCACAGAAGATACAAAAACCTAGTCCCACATATGAAAGAAGATTGGGTCACAGGCGGTGCCTACCTCAACTATATCATTGAAACCGGAAAACTAGAACCCCACAATAAATTCAAATTCAGGATTGGGAAATTTCTCAACGAAGTACCTGAATACTCCAAAGATCGCCGCGTGAAAAACATCCCGATCTTGATTGCGCAGATTATTTTTATGATTCATCGCAAGCAGACGGGCAAAGTGATAGATCGCATGGACGCGATTAAGCAGTATTGTGGTCGAAATTTGCGCTACAACGAAGCCGTACGCAGCAATGCCTTTATCATGGCACTCATGGAAATCCCAAAACGCTCGTTCAATAAAATTGCCGTAGAGCGACACATTGGTCGCTTCACTAAAAGACTAGAAGAAGTCCCCCTCCATTTATCTGGCAAAAACTTCGACCTGGAAATTATCCCCTACGAACGCTTGCTAGAATACGTCTTGGAGGAACTTTAAAGGAGAGTACGCTTGCCTTAACCATCTGAAGCGGTCGCCTGAAAGCGACCGCTCCAATTTTTCTTCGATATATTTTATCGTATACATAACAAATTGCACAAATACCGAAAGTGCTTGCTGAGAGCGACTTGTTTTGGATTTGGATAGACGTCAAGTCCATTTTAAACTAAAGGGTTTTGACTACGTCTGCCTTAGGCTGATGCCCCTTTGATTTGAAATAAACGAAAACTTGATTTTTGCCTCCATCTTTTTAATAAAAATATAGGTTGTTGCACATACATTAGTTCATTTCTAAACTAGATATCCATTTTTGTGAGTACTTTGTGATTCTCAACATTTAAAAGAATTACACACTATGATCAACTATAAAGTCAACGGAAATTGGTTTAAGGATATCGCGCATTTATCCAAAAGCTGGACAATGGTTAAAATTGTGCGCGCTGTATTAGTATTTGGGGTCTATGCAACGCTCGTTTGTTTGGCGATAGAGTGGTTGGGCTGGATGAAATTTGTACAACTGAATACCTCTATTTTTTCTCTGCTTGGTGTTATTTTGAGTATCTTTTTAGTCTTCCGCACCAATACTGCTTACGATCGCTGGTGGGAAGCACGAAAGCAATGGGGGGCATTAGTAAATAACTCAAGGAATCTGGCAATTTATGTAGACACTATGTTTCCAGAGAGCAATGAAAAGGTGCGTCATTTTATGGCAAAAAGTATCGCCAATTTCTGTATTGCCCTCGTAGAACACTTGAGAAACGGCGTAAAAATCGAAAAACTCATTCATCTAAACGACTTGGAAAGAGCTGTTTATGAGCGAAAAGGACACATTCCGAATTACATCGCGCAGCAGATTTTTGACCGCATTGCTTCTGGACATCGAGGCGGCGAAATTAATGAAGGCGATTACATCAACATCAAAGCGCAGCATCAATCGCTACTAGACATATTAGGAGCGTGTGAGCGAATCAAAAAGACGCCGATTCCTTTCTCTTATGTCGTCTATTTGCGTCTATTCATTATTATTTATGGAGTGCTGTTACCTTTTGCCTTAGTAAGCACCTTTCACTTGACCACTATTCCTTTAGCCATGTTTATCTTTTTCTCGCTGCTAGGCATTCAACTTATGGCAGAAGAAATAGAAGATCCTTTTGGTTTGGATTGCAATGATTTACCGACGGGCGATATTGCGCATACCATCAAGGGCAATGTATACGAAATTTTAGAAGATCGAGTAAGTAAAGCAAGAGAGGTAGAGCTATATGAGAAGTTGCACTAAACACAAGCTCTAAAATTCTATTTCTTTTAGAAGTCTATTTGCGGCGATACCGAAACCTAAGAGGAGTAATAATATCCAGTGTATTTTAGCTTGCGATAAAACCAGAAATGCTAGAACAGCAATGGTTGAAATGAATAGAAAAACGAGCGCGAGTAAAAAATAACCTTTTAAATCTCTAGTGTTCATTACGAATTGATTTTAATAGAGATTCTGTTTTCTTAATTCGGTCACTTTTTTTTGAGCAAAATATTTAAATAAAATTTAGAAAGGTACACATTTTTGAGCATCCGTGAGGTCGCGTTCAAAAAATCTTTAATCCCGATAGCTATCGGGAGATTTTTTGAACGCTTCAAGAGGTTTTTGAGGGCGAAAAGCCTTAGCTTTTCGAGCTTCTCAGAATTTAAAGAAACTTAGTTTACACTGTACTTAAAAACCTCTAGCAGAAAGTCTTTTTTTTCAACTTTGAAAAAAAAGACTTTCTGTGAGTTTTGGAAACGAAATCTCCTATTTTCAATTTGTGTACCCTACTGAAAAAAAGCCTATCCGCACTGAGCGAATAGGCTTTCGATTGAGTAATTAATTCAATCATTTTTTATTTATCCTCCACGGCTACCTCTTGAAGAACCTCGAGAAGAACTTCTTGATGCTCCGCTACTTCTTGAAGAAGAACTACTTCTCATACCAGAAGAACGGCTACTGCTGCTTCTGCTTGGAGAGTAACTTCTTGAACTTGAGCTACTTCTACTTGGAGAATAGCTGCGAGAAGAACTACTTCTACTCGGAGAGTAGCTTCTTGATCTGGAGCTACTTCCACTGTTGTAGCTTCTGCTTCTAGAAGAGCTTCCGCTAGAACGTGTGGTCGTGCGGCTTCTCGTTGGAGAAGTGGTGGTACGACTGCGGCTAGGTGTTGTTGCTCTGGTTCTACTGTTCGTTCTGCTACTTGTAGTGGAGCGCTGTGTGCGCGTTCTACTGGTGGCAGGTGCTGTTCTTGTGCGAGAGCTGTTACCTGAATTACGATAAGAACCAGTGCGATCCGTAGTTCGCGTTCTGGTGCGAGTAGTAGTACTAGGAGCAGTTGCTCTTGTATTAGCTCTTGAAGAAGAGTAATCTCTGCGTCTAGAGTTATTAGGAGTAGCTGTACTACCCGATCTTCTTGAACCATAGTAACTTCCGCTTCTACCGTTATTGTTATTGTTGTTGTTGTTGTTGTTCGCGAAGTTATTTACAGTATTATAAGTGTTACCTGTTCCCCAAGTTGGAGGACAAGCGTAACCACCTGCAAAACCGCCACCAAATCCACCGTTCCAAGAATTGAATCCGCGATTCCATGAGTTGAATCCACGATTCCATGAATTAAATCCACGATTCCATGAATTGAAACGATATGGATTGTTCCAACTGTTGAATCCATAAAATGCTCCTGGACGATTGAAGGAGTTGAATCTATTCCAACGATTCCATCTATTCCAGTTATTGAACGTTCTGAATCTATTGTAAGAATAGAAATCATCATAGATCAAGACTGTAACACCGTTTCCTGCAAAAGCATTGGCATAGAAAGGATCGTAATATGCAGCATCTACGTAAACTGGATCAAAGTATCCGAATCCGCGATAGGGGCGATGAAAACGACGAATGCGTGAAGTGTAATAATACTCATTATCATCGAAGTATTCGTAGTTGCTATCATCATAATTACTATCATAGTCATAGCTATCATAGTCATCATAATCTTCTTCGTAGTAGGAATTATCATAATCCGTATCAGGATCATAATATAGGTCGTCATACTGTGCCATCGAAACTCCTACCGAGAAGGAAAGCACCAAAGCTAATAAACTATACTTTTTCATACATCTAAAAATTTAAATCTTTGTAATTACCAGAATCACTTCTTTTTTACGTTACGACCACTAATTTATTACTTTTGAGCCGATTTTTTAGTTAATGTCACTTTAAAGTGCCTGTTAAAGCTGTTAAAAATTGATTAAACACGCTTTAACAATTGTTAAATTTTAATCCAAGTGACTAAAATTCAAGAAGTTACTATATTGTTTGGCTCTGTTAAAAGTAAATTAGATCGTATATCAAATGTCTGGTAGGGAACGAATATTTTTTGGTCTCTGTTGACTGTTACTATAACGATTAATGGCATCATAATGTTTTGCCAAGATAATTTCTGCCAAAAACCAATTGAGGAAGAAATTTTTAATCAAGACTTTACAAAGTATTAGGTAAAAAAGTATCAGGTAATCACAAATTTGCAGAAGAATGAGTTATTTTCTTGGCTTTGAAGCACATATTTTTGGCAACATTTTTATTTCTAATATCTGATTCTTAATGCTCTTTGTACAAGTTTAATTTTAATCCAAAATAAAATAGATAAGGTCTCCTAATTTTGCTTAAATCAGGATTCAAATTATAACTATGCATTCCATGTGTTAAGAGCATGTCTAAATTTTATTGTTCTGATAGCCAATATTTTACGAATCTGCCGTTGAAACAATTTATTCATTTCCCGATAGCTATCGGGAGCTAAACTCATAAATTCTTTCTTAGGCAGATGTATCTGCCTCAGGCGTGAACCACAACCTATTGACGATCAGTTAAATAAATTTTTAGACAAACTCTAAGTTTCTTAACTTAATACAACTATCTACTCGTTTCCGAACGAGTGTACGACGCTCTTTAGGAAATGAGCAGGATGAATACTTCGAGATAAGAATCTTAAAGTATCGAATTTGAAAATTGCAGGATTATTTTTTGATGACAGTTGAAGCAAATACTCAATAAAGTAATATGGCAAAAGGAATCAAATCAAGAGGAGAAGATTACTCCCAATGGTATCAAGATATTGTGAAGCACGCTAATTTGGCGGAACATTCAGCGGTACGTGGCTGTATGGTTATCAAGCCCTACGGCTTTGCGATTTGGGAAAATATGCGCGATCAATTGGATCGTATGTTTAAGGAAACAGGACACGTCAATGCCTATTTTCCGTTGTTCATTCCCAAAAGCTATTTGAGTAGAGAGGCAGAGCACGTGGAAGGCTTTGCAAAAGAGTGCGCCGTTGTGACGCATCACCGCTTGATGAATGACCCAAATGGCAGTGGGGTAGTGGTTGATCCAAGTGCTAAACTGGAGGAAGAGTTAATTGTCCGCCCAACTTCGGAAACGATTATTTGGGATACCTATAAAAATTGGATTCAATCTTATCGTGATTTGCCATTATTGATTAATCAGTGGGCAAACGTAGTGCGCTGGGAAATGCGAACACGCCTATTTTTGCGGACTGCTGAATTTTTATGGCAAGAAGGACATACGGCACACGCTACCCGACAAGAAGCCATTGAAGAAGCAGAGCGAATGCAAGGTGTTTATGCAGATTTTGCAGAAGAGTACATGGCAATGCCTGTGATTAAAGGTTTAAAAACCGCCAATGAGCGTTTCGCAGGTGCAGAAGAAACTTATACCATTGAGGCCTTGATGCAAGATGGCAAAGCCTTGCAAGCAGGAACGTCTCACTTCTTAGCTCAAAACTTTGCGAAAGCCTTTGATGTGAAATTCTTGAACGAAAACAACAAGGAAGAATACGTTTGGGCGACTTCTTGGGGCGTTTCTACACGTTTGATGGGTGCACTGATTATGACGCACTCGGATGATGAAGGTTTGATTATTCCCCCAAAACTCGCACCTACGAAAGTGATCATCGTTCCTATTCCAAAACCACAAGCAGAAATAGATGAACACGCACAAAAAATAATGAAAGCCTTGCGAGCAAAAGGCATCAGCGTGGAATATGATACGGACAAAAAGAAACGTCCTGGTTTCAAATTTGCGGAATCAGAGTTGAAAGGAATTCCTGTGCGCATCGGTATCGGCAAGCGAGATTTGGAGAAAGGCGTTGTAGAAGTCGCACGTCGCGATACAAAGGAAAAAAACAGCATTGGAATAGATGGAGTAGTTGGATATGTAGAAAGTTTGCTAGGAGAAATTCAACAAAATCTCTACAATAAAGCCTTGAAATTCAGAGCGGAGCGCATTACAGAAGTAGATACGATGGAAGATTTCAAAGCCGTATTAGACGAAAAAGGTGGTTTTGTATCTGCTCCTTGGGATGGTACATCTGAAACGGAATTGAAAATTAAGGATTTGACTAAAGCAACGATTCGCTGTATTCCTCAAGACGGAGAATTGGAAGCTGGAAAGGATTTGTTGACGGGTGAACCTTCGGATAGGAGAGTTTTGTTTGCAAGAGCTTATTAATCCTTTTTATGGCAGTTTTTCCTTCTCGTAAAAAAGTCCCCTTCAAAGTTCAGAAAAATCTTTGGACTTATTTAGAGGCGTACGAACGCGCGAAAGCGCTACCGCTAGAATACGAAGATTTGCTACATTTCCATTTCTCTTCTCCTCTGCTAAATGCGAAAGGAGAAGATACGCTTTGGGAAAGTGTTTACTTTGACGATTTTGAGCGAGAGGATATTCACAATTCACTTACAGAGCTTTATGCCTTACTGAAGACGGATGGTGATATCACCGTACTTGACCACCTGGAAGTAGCGAGAGTAGATTATTGTACTTTTGGAAATACAAGACCTTTCCGCGTGCGCATCATCAATCGCTTGAATGATAACTATGATCATTTTTATGTGAAACGAGCGGATGCATCCAGAGTGTATGGCTTGGAATTGGAGGATATTCTTTCTCCCAATTCGCTTTCTTATTTCGTAGATCGAAACACCTTAGTGGAAGAACACATCGCAGGAGTACCAGGTGATGAATTTATGAAGACTCATTTAGAGGACAGCGAGTTTAATCAAATTCGGATGGCGAAAGAATTTGTGAAATTCAATGAGCGTTGCTTCGTTCGCTTGTTGGGCGATATGCGTGCCTATAATTATGTAATGGATGTCACGCCTGATATAGAAGGCTCACAATTCAGAATTAGAGCCATAGATTTTGACCAGCAATCTTACGAAGGGCGAAAGAGTTTCTATTTGCCACAATACTTCAAAGAAAATCGTCCGATTATTTTCTTAGGCATGAAGCATATGTCTAATCAAACCTTAAAGCAATACCAATTAGAAGAACGCAGTATGATTGCAGCGCGCGTGAAAGCCGTGCGCGATCGCTTCGATGATTTGATGGAAGTGATGACCGAAGATCAAATTTCTGCGCCCGAAAAGGTCATTCAACTTGCCAAAGAATTAGGCGAACATCACGAAAGCGATGCCTTCCAGTACTGTCGAAATATGGGAGAAATCGTGCAGACCAATATTGATTTGGTGTTGAGTAAAGCCTTTGTAGATTATAGTTAACTACTAGAAACTACTTTCTGTCTTTATAACGAACTATGCAAGTATGTGATGACATCTTCCTAAAACGGCTTGTTCTGGATTGGAATGGACATTGAGTCCATTCCAATCCATCAGGGTTCCCAAAGGATACAAAATGGCTGAAAAGCCATTTTGTATCCTTTGGAAATCCTGATCACCTCATGGCGGTTCGACCACGTCTGCCTTAAGCTGATGCCGCCATGAGGTGAAAAAAGCAGAGATCAGAGCTTTTATCTTCTCTCGTTTTCTGTGAAAGCGTGGTTTATTGAATCAGCCTTAGTTGCTTTAAGAAACACATAAAATTTCCCTTTTTCCTAGCCTTCCTTCTTTTTATTGGGCGATCTAACGAATTTTCGCTAATCTTGCATTGTTCCTAAACTTAATAGGGCAATTTGATATTTATAAATTGCGGACAATTTTCTCTTTTTATTTTATCATTACAAACATTCACCTAACTTTTTACCCAAAATAAGATCGAAAGTAGTTTCGCAAAAAGTACTAGTAGGTGCTATGTGAAAAATACTATGTGACTATATGGTAAAAAATTATAAATAATCAGAACAACTTTCATGGATAAAGCAGCAGTTTTAGAAGCGATTAGTGCGCAAGCAAAAAAGAATGCACCAATTGGAGGAAGCATCAAATTCGTATTGGATGACGATGTCGTGTACTTGGATGGGACGGGCGAAGAAAACATCATTAGTCAAGAAGACAAAGAAGCAGATTGTACCATTACGACTAAGGCAGAAACCTTAAAGAAAATGCAAACTGGAGACCTCAACCCCATGATGGCGGTGATGACTGGAAAAGTCAAAATTAAAGGAGATATGGGGTTGGCGATGAAACTGCAATCTTTATTGGGGTAATAGAACTGGTACAACTCCAAATCCTTCAATATTAAAACAAGCAAAACGATGAAGCCGAGCAGACTTTTTGATTTTATCTACTACCAAAAAGAGCATTTTCCACAAGCCATTTCCTACGCGGGAAAAACGGAAAGTGGGGAATGGAAACATTACAGCACCGACGATATGATCGAGCAGTCTTTGAAAATGGCTGGCGGTTTGTTGGATTTGGGACTAGAAGCAGGAGATAAAATTGCGATTGTGAGTTACAAAAACCGTCCAGAATGGACCATCGCAGATTTAGCAGCTATGCAAGTGGGCGTAATTGATGTTCCACTTTATCCAACTATCAGCTCTGGCGAATATGAGTATATTCTAAATGATGCGGAGGTGAAATACGCCTTCGTTGGTGGCGGCGATTCCTATGATAAAGTCTTGGAAGCGCAAAAAAATGTACCTTCTTTGAAAGGAATTTTTACTTTCGATCCACAAGAAGGGCGACCACATTGGGAAGAAATGTGGAAGGAGTCACGTATAGAAGAAGTGAAGACCATAAGTGAAGGAATCAAATCTAGCGAGTTAGCGACTTTGATCTACACTTCTGGTACAACTGGAAATCCAAAAGGGGTAATGTTGACACACGATAATATCGCACACGTTACTTATGTTTCTGCGGATGCTTTGCCAATTAATACAGGCGATTCTGTATTAAGTTTCTTACCACTTTGCCACATTTTTGAACGAGCAGCTTCTTATTCTTTTGCCTACAAAGGTGCTAGTATTTATTATACTGGAACGGATAATTTAGGTGGCGAAACAGGCGATTTGCGAAGCGTTGAACCGCACTATTTCAATACCGTTCCTCGATTACTGGAAAAGGTTTATGAAGCTATTTATAATAAAGGTTTAGAGCTGAGTGGTGTGAAGAAAAAACTCTTCTTTTGGGCATTGAGCTTGACGGATGACTTTGAGTATGATAAAACCTATGGCGGAATGGATGGCTTCAAGCGCAAAATTGCGGATAAGCTCATTTTCAGCAAGTGGCGCGAAGCATTAGGGGGTAATATAAAGGGTATTTTGACGGGAGCTGCGCCTTGTCCACCAAAAATATTGAGGGTCTTTTCCGCAGCGGGTATTCCTATTCGAGAAGCATATGGCTTGACTGAAACTTCGCCTGGTTTGACTTATAATCAATTCAAAGGTAATCATGCTTTGGTTGGTACAGTCGGTATTCCTTTTGATAAGGTAGAAATTCAAATTGATACGAGCGAAGGAGAATATAAAGAAGGCGAAGGAGAAATCTTAGCGGCTGGTCCGAACATCATGCAAGGCTATTACAACAAGCCCGATAAAACCGCTGAAGTCTTCAAAGAAATAGATGGCAAGACTTGGTTCAGGACGGGCGATATTGGTAAAATGATTCCTCATAGAGGAGCAGATTTTTTGAAAATTACGGATCGTAAGAAAGAACTGCTGAAAACTTCTGGTGGAAAATATGTCGCACCTGCACCCATCGAAGGTCGTTTCAAAGAAGACTTTTTGATTGAGCAAATGATGGTGATTGGCGACAAGCAAAAATTTGTTTCTGCGCTGATGGTACCTGCTACAGAAGCACTGAAAGATTGGTGTAAGAATAACGATGTGGCTTGGACAACGCGTGCGGAAGTACTACAAAATCCGAAAGTGATTGCGCGTTATCAGCAAATTGTAGATGAGTGCAATCCGCAGTTCAGTCACATTGAGCAGATCAAAAAATTCGCGCTTTTGGATGCCGAGTGGGAGCCAACTAAAGAAGATGGCAGCGATGCAGAATTGACGCCAACGATGAAATTGAAACGTCGAGTCATTCGCGAGAAGTTTGCGAAAGAAATTGCGAGTATGTATGAGTAACAGCGAGAAGCGAGAAGATAGATCGCAAGCTGTCAGAAGTCAGAGAGATTTAGTCTGACTTCTGACAGTCCGCTAAAAGTGGACGATCTGTCTTCTGACTTCTAGAAAAATCAACCCCCCTGAAAATGAATCACTTCCTTTAATCTCTCCATTCTATCTTCTGTATATTTTCGATACTTCAAATTTCCTGAATTCCAATATTTCTGATAGTAGCGCATTGCGATTTTCTTGTCTTTGTAGTACAAATCGCAATTACGGGCTAGAAAAAACAAAAATTCCGCGGAAGCACTGTATTCATAAGCCTTTTCGTAGTGCTTGATGGCAGCTTTATAGTCCTTTTGCTCTTCATAAATACTTGCCAAATCTGCATAATAAATATCTACTTTTTCGGAAATACCTTTTTCAATTGCCGTCTCGAAATGTTCGATACTCCGCTCCAAAGAATCCATTTTGTGATAAGCAACGCCCAAGTAATGATGCGTATGTTCTGAATCTTTTTCTCTTCGTACCAGTTCATTCAAATGAAAAGTGGCTTGCTCCAAACTATCCAATCGCAAGTACGCAACCCCGACGATCATTTGATAATAATCCGTCGTGTCTCCAAGCATCATCGTTTTAGTCACTGCCTCTACTACGCCTTCGTGTTCACTATTTTTCTTATGTAAACGCGCCTTGTTTTGTAACATTTTGATGTTGTTTGGATCAGTATTCAACCCTTTGCGAATCATCGCTTCTGCGTATTCTAAATTGTCTGTTTTGAGGTAGATATTGCTTAATTGGTCAATCACTTCAATGTCTCTTGGGTTGAGTTGATGTGCTTTAAGAAAAGTACGAATCCCAGTAAACATATCTCCTGTTCGAGCATAGAGATAGGCGGCTTGTTTGTAGTAATAGCTATTCGTAGAATCTATTTGAATAAGTGTTTGATAGTAGGGGAGTGCCTTATTGTAGTTGCGTTCCAGCTCAAAGAGATTTCCTAATGAACTCAAAGCAGTGATATTGGTGGAGTCAATTTTCAATGCAGATTGATAGAACAATTTAGCATCTGGATAGCGTCCTTGTTGCGAATGGCAGTAGGCGATTTGATTGATGTAATTGATGTTTTGTTGATCGCGAATGTAGCAGACACTCAAGAATTTTAGTGCTTCTTCAAATTGAAAATCGGCGATAGCTTGAAGTGCTTCTTGATAGGGATTTTCTACAGCTTGATCGGGTGAGGAAGATTCTTGTGCTTGAGAAAAGAAAGATAGAAAACAAGCAAAAAAGAGGAGTAATATCCAATGTCTCATAGGTGCAATTTTAGTTCGACTCTTATTGTAAGATGCGCACTATGTTAAAAATGGTGTGTAGAAATCCTTACTTTTGCAGCAAAAAAATCACCATGCCGACGATTGCAACACCTCCATTTCAATTTAAACAATTTACTATTCAGCAAGATCAGTGTCCGATGAAGGTAGGGACAGATGGCATCTTACTGGGTGCTTGGGCAGACGTAAAGGATGTTCAAAAAGCATTAGATATAGGAACTGGAACTGGTTTGATTGCTATTATGCTTGGACAGCGGAACAATAATGCATGTATTCACGCAGTCGAAATAGATCAATCTGCTTGTGCGCAAGCCACCGAAAATATGGAAAATGCACCTTGGGCAGATCGCTTACAAGCTTTCCCCAATTCCATCCAAGATTTTGCGAAAACTACCGATCATCAATACGATCTCATCGTCAGCAATCCACCTTTCTTCTCTGGTGGTACGTTTTCTGATAAACAAAGCCGCAATGAAGTGCGTCACACCGTGAAATTACCCCATGGAGATTTGCTGATTGCGGTTCGTCGTTTGCTGACTCCGAATGGAAGATTTGCGGTTATTTTACCTTTAATTGAAGGCTTACGTTTTGAAGAAATAGCCAAAACATACAATTTGTATTGCACTCGAAAAACAGAAGTATATCCAAAGGCTGATCGAAACGTAGAGCGATTGTTATTGCAATTTGAAAGAACGGAGCAAAGTTGTAAAACAGACCAATTGATCGTACAGAAAGGAGAAGAGGCGAATGATTGGACGGATGAATTTAAAAACTTGACAGGAGACTTTTACCTGTAAAAAAAATAAAGGTGTTACTTCGGAAAGCAACACCTTATTTTCAAGAAGTGATCTATTTTTTCTATTTCAATACGGATAATTTACGAGTCTGAATTTGTGCTCCAATTCGAACTCTCAATATGTAAATTCCTGTTTCTAAGCTATTTGCATTAATTTCATATTGATATTTCCCTGCTAATTGATTACTATTAGGAAGCACTTCTGCCACTTGCTTTCCAGTAATATCATAAAGCTGAACAGCAATTTGATCTTCTCGTTCTAAAACTACTTCAACCGTTGTATGATTGCTAAATGGATTAGGGAAAACGCTCAATTTTGTATTATTTGCTGCTTGATTAATGAGTTCTTCTTCTCGAGTTTCTACTACTTGCTCTTCGCTTGCACTGGAAGAACAATCTTCAATTCTAGCTGTAAAGGTCGAGCCATTTTCTGCTGCAAAATCCTCGCCTAAAGTAATGCTTTGTCCAGCCTCGAAGGTAACTGTCGTTCCCATTTCCACTACCCCCCGAGAAGTAATTGTATTAGAAGCTCTATAAATATCAGGAGTAATGGCATCACCATTCATTGGAGCGATATTAACCTCTAGATCATCAGGGCATTCGTCACTCACTGGATTACAAGCCATGGAATTTGTCAAAATCTCTCTTCTAGGAGAACCCATTCCTGTTTCCCCAATTACGATGAGCATTCGATCAGTTTGATCCTGCGTGAAGCGTTCCATACATTCATCGTCAGTATAATCCATATAGTTTTCAATCTGGTCAACTCCTGGATCTGGGCAGCTATCTTTTCCTGTAGGACAGCCGCTAGTAGAGTTACCTGCATTCGGAGTATCTGCACAGAAATCATCTACACTACAATTACCATCTCCCCAGATGTGTCGCAAACCAAAGAAGTGTCCTACTTCGTGTGTCAAGGTTCGACCAGCATTGAATGGTGCTCCGCCTGGTTGTGGATTATCAGTACTACCTACGGAGCTTGGAAGAACTACTACGCCATCTGAATTAGCTGGTCCATTTCCTGTTCCAATTCCAGATAGAGAGGCAGCTTCCGGAAATTGTGCATATCCTAAAATTCCACACACAATATCTAGCACCCAAATATTCATATACTGTTCTGGATCCCATTGGCTTTGCGGTTTGATAGTATTGTCAATATAATCTAAGTTAGCACTGCCAAAACACCCGAATATAGGTGTTCCATAAGGAGGTGCTGTCCAACCTTCATCATTTCGATCAATTCGATTGATGCCTGGCTCCGCAAGCATATTTCCATTTTCATCCACTACTGCTGCACAGAATTCAATGCGTGTATCTACACCTCCTCCATCACCAGAAGTACCCATAATTTTTCTGAAATCATTGTTCAACTGCTCTAATTGGGCCTCAATATATTGCGTAGCGATATTGTCTCCAGTTCCCACTGCATCGTTGTCGTGAATAATATGGAAAACTACTGGAATAGTATAAATCGTGCTACTTTCAGCATTTAGATTCTCTCTTTGTCGGTTAATGTATTCTTCAAACCGACCAAAGTGTTGCGCATATTTGTCACCAAGCCTTGATTGTTCGTTTTCAACGGTGGTGCATCGAATGACGTCTTCTGTATTTTGAGCATCTAAGCTGGTTGTATAGAATAGCAGAAAAACAAAAAAAAACCAAATTTTTAAGCGAAATAGAGAATGGGGGATAATTGGTGTGTTAGCAATAATAGACGATTTTTTCATAAGATATTGTTCATTAACTCCAAGGGAGAATTGTTAAAAAGTAGAAAGTAGGTTAGAGTAAAATTGTAAGGAGTACATTTAATCGGAGGGATATGCAAATGTAGAATTATTTTTGTAATCAACTATAATTTAAAATTATATTTGGCTTAAGCAGATGGTGATGTAGGACAATAGTATATTTTCTACTTATTTATCTTCATAAATTATCAATTGAACTTTACTAATCAGCCCCGATTCTATCAGCTCTATCTCCGCCCAAGGCTTCATCCAAGCATTAGAACCTTTAGTAATGTTAGATTTTGTTCTTCGATATGATTTTGGCAGGTTAGCATCGCCTACCATTCGGTTATTGAGGACATTGGCAACTTCTATGATAAGGTAATTTTTGCCTTCTCGAAGGTGATCGCTTACATCAAAACGATGCGGCGGACACCAAGTCGTACCTAAAGGGCGTCCATTTAGATAGACTTCCGCGATTTCTTTTACTTTGCCTAGGTCTAATTCAACTTTCGATGAATCATCAAGTTGAGTACTATCCAATTCAAAAGTTTTGTAATAAGTTGCTGTGCCTGAAAAGTGTTGAATGTTAGTGTCGGGTAGCATAGTCCAAGAGGTTAGTTCGTCAATAAAACACTGAGCAGGTGCGCCCCAACCGTGTGGAAATCGAATTTCCCATTTGCCCGCAATCGTAATTATATCTTTTATAGTATATTTTTAAAAAGTAGCGACCGTATCTTGTTGACTTTCTTTTTGGAAAAGGACAAAAAGCGAACCAAAAGGTGGTAATTCTAATATTAGATTCGTTCGATTTTCGTTGATCTTATAGTTGACATCGGTTGTTCTTTTGCCTGAAAGTGGATTCCAAATTTCGGGGGATTTACCTTCCATTCGGAAAGAAGCATCAATTGTTTCTGGACGATTTTTTCGATTGACAATGAAGTAAATATCTGCATCTTTCGTTTTGCGATGGAGGTAGGAAATATGACTACTATCTTTAGAGGAGGTATAATTAAAGTCAGGTTGGATTTTTAAGTTCTTGAGGAAGTTTTTGAGGTTTAAATCATTGATATTCAATTTTTTCAATGCTGATTTATCCACTTGCTTATTCATACCCAAACCATAAGATTTACTAGGTTTTGAACCAATGATTTTTGCGCCTGCTCTTTGCCATTCGATCAGTTTTTGTAAAACGTCTGGATGAATTCTATCTTCATCAGGCAGCACCAAGATTTCGTAGCTTTGTCCATGTGGCAGCACTAATTTTCCGCTATCAATTACTATGCGATTCAACAAGACATCCGTATTCACCACATCATAATCATAGCCGTCAGGCAAGGCTTCCACTTTCTTCAAATCATTCACAAAACTGGGCGCATGATCGCCGTAATAAAAAAGCACATCTCCCACGAAATTACCTTGTTGCAAAAGGAAAGAACAACGCGCCAAATACTCGTGGAAATTGGCAGATTTTCCCCACCACGAATTATTAACATGAATCAGCGTTCCAAAATTGTACACCCAACCTGGCGAACCTGCTTCGGGCGGCGTATGTGGAAAAGTATGATAAACAAAGCGATTCAAACCTTCTACCATCGCTCGGTCGGCTAGTGGTTTCAAATCTGCTGGACCTTCTTGCCATAGCCAAACGCTCGTAAATGCCTCTGCCTCTACACTCGGTTGATTGTAAAGATGAGCCGCACTGGCAATGCCTTTCACGATTTGTAATTGCTCCAATTGCGGATGATCGCGCCAAAATTCACCTCTTGGCACGGTTAGTGCACCCAAAGCCTTCAAATCTTCAAAGGGAACATTATGAATTGGCGCACCTGGGCCACCTGCTTCCGCATAAAAACCTAGTCCATATTTTGCGCAATATTCTTTTCCAAATTGATAGTGATTTTCGACAATCAAATCAGAAAGCGTCTTTTTGAAATCATAAAGAAACTGTTCGCTATAGTCTTCATCTTTGATGGTATAGCCATCCAAAATAGGCAGAAAGGTTTCTAAAGCATAACTGTTTCTAGTTGCAAATATTTGAGGTAAGTCAGGCGTCCAAATTGCAGAATTGACTTCATAACTATCTGTATATAAATACTTTAAAACACGATTTTCTAAACTACCCAATTCCTTCTGCAAACGAGAAATAATATATTCTAAATGAAACTCCATTGCTTCCTGACTAAAATGATCGAGCATTCTACCCATAGAATTTTTGCTAGGAATGGCAAGTGGCTGCCCCGTTGGTGTACAAACGTAGCGCGTGATTTTCCATTTCTTTTTGCCAGCAGGAGCTTTCCATTTTAGACGACCATCCTTTTGCAACAAATGGCTGATATTGACAATTTTCCGCTCTGCCAAAGTGCTGTCTTTCCGAATCGGAATTGCGAGGACAGCTACTTCTTTATAATAACTCGGCAAATCTGTTTCAGCATCAATATCCAAGAGCGTTTTATGCCGATTTTTATCATCCATTTCAGGCAATTCAGGAAAAGGGATTTTATCATTAAAAACTTCACCTCCTGCCACTTCCACACTAGATCGAAACAAGCCCATCGCGCCATATTTTGGAGGAATCCAATGTCCACCGGCATTCCAACTACTCGAAAGCACCAAGCCCAACTCCAAATCCAACCGCTCTGCTTCTCGCACAGTATGACCAATTGCCTGAACCGACTGATCGTCCATAAATGGTGGCGCATCAATGACCACATTATTAGGATCAACCAACATTCCTACATCCCAAATATCGAAGCCACCCATTCCTTTTTCCTTCGCTTCTTCCAGTTCCAAAGTGACTTGAGAAAGATTGATATTTCCATTTAACCAAGTCCACAATGCTTTTGGACGAGCAGAGATTGGAGGATGGTCAAAGCCTTGTTCTAAAGGCGTTTGAGCGAAAATAGAAGAAATAAGAAAGAGTAAAAAGCAAAGTGTGTAAAGTAGCTTCATTATTGATTAATTTGAACTGCTCAATTCCAAACTTGTAAATCGTCCTCTCGAATAAGCGGTAATTTCTCCTTCTGGAATCTTTCCATTGGTCTCTGAACTGGCTTCGACTCTGATGGTATCGTCTTTAGATAAGTTTACCTTTTTCCAAGTATGCGAAGCGGGGGTGTAATCAGGTTTTTCTGTGCCAAAAATGACTGGATTGGTTCTGATACCTTCCAACAATTTTCCATTGATGGCAATGCGGTAGTTGCTTTCACCGTCCAATTCGCAAAGCGTGTTCAGTTGCAGATCGTAAGTATTCGATTCCCCTTCAAAAAGGTAATTGACCGCAGTATAAACGCCCTTGTGTTCCACTGCATTCAAAGCAATCGCTTTTCGATTTTTATCAACATAAGGTTTTGGAAATCCCTCGACGGACAAGCTGTTGTAATCTTCTACGGCATTGAAAGTATATGTTTCAGCGATTGCTGTTTCGGATTCTTCAATTACTGATTTTGTATTATCAGAAGTGGAGTTACAAGCAGTGAAAAATATTAAAAGCAAAGAGGTGGTGTAAAAAAGATTGTTCATCGTGTTGTTTTTTAATGAAGGTAATCGTTAGGTCAAGATCTAGATATCAATCTACCTGATCTCTCAAAAAAGCTTCTACACTCCCAAAATACAAAGAATCATTCACAGCAGAAATATTATTGTGCCCTGCTCCTTCCATAGCCACAAAACGTTTTTCCTTACTAGCCAATCCTTCATACAACTGCTTCCCGTACTCAAAAGAAATTCTTTGATCATCTGTTCCATGCAGAATTAAGACAGGACGATTAATTTGCTCTACATCATTCAATGGACTTACTTCCTTGGGATTGAAATTGGCAATTTTTCCTGCTCGGTTTAGAGCGTAATGACTCAACCATTTTAGACGCAATCCTCCAAAGTAACGCTTTTGATAATCACTCACAATTTGAGTCATATCCGTGAATGTACTTTGAATAATGCCGAACTCAATTCGCTCATCATATGCCATTGATTGTAAGGCAATTGCACCACCTAAGGAATTGCCCCAAATGCCAATCTTAGCATCAGGATGATACCTCAAATAGTCGCTCACGATTTGTGAAATATCTTGCTTTTCATAGTAGCCATAAGTACAATATTCACCTTCACTTCTACCGTGTGCTCGAAGATCAATAGCAATGCTGGCATAGCCTTTTTCTAGTAGATATTTTGATAAATTCAGCATATGCTCTTTACAACTTCCAATGCCGTGCAACAGTAGAATAGTTGCCTTAGGTTTTTGATTTCCTCCTATATAATAAGCGGACAATTCTAAACTATCCTTCGATTCGACGACCATTTTTGCACCTTGTAAGCCATACTGTTGAAGCGTGTAGCGAGGAGTCGTTCTTCTCGGTTGCAAAATCATTTGAGGAAAAAAGTAATGGGCGAGAAAGACTGCCACAAAAAATAGAATAGCAATGAATATGGATATTCTTAAAATTTTCTTTGATGGTCTCACGATTTTTGTTCTGTTTTATATAAGTGCAAGTGATATTCGTTCTTACGATTCTTATACTTAAAAGGTTAATGTGTGGAAAATAGGGTTGCATTTTGGATCAAACTTCAATGGAGCATCTCGTTTTTTCAAAATTTTAACACTTTTTCAAAGCAAACATTTTCCAATGACTCATTTTTTCCTTCCATCATAACTTCTTTTGACTCATTTTTTTGGTAAAATTATATTTGGTTTACCAACTTTCAGCAAAGGATTGTGATAGGGTTAGGCATAGCTCAGCTGGACTTTTTCATTTTTTTGATTCAACTTGCGGTCGTAAATCGAATGATGCATCATTGATCTTTTGTAAGGGATCTTAACACATTACTCATCCGAAAAAATTGAGTTATTATGAAACGTTTATTTCTAGCAATAGCACTGCTTATTGCCACTTCTTTCTATGCAATCATTTCTGCATCAGTCAATTATGATGTAAGACCAATCGTGAAAATTAAACCTAGCGAACAGGAATCCAGCATTGATATTTTCTTAGCAAATCTGCTGCAAGAAAAGACTTTACTGGAAATCATGGACAATCAAGGTAATAGAATTTATCAAGAAACTATTACTAATAAAATTGCATACGCAAAAAAGTTAAATCTAGGCGAAGTGCTAGATGGAGACTATATAGTGTTCATTGAAAATGATCGTATCGAAGTGACACAGCCCGTTTCCATTAAGAAAGGAGCAGTGAAAGTTTTGGTAGAGGAAACAACAAAGCTACTCGCACCCAATATTGATTTTACTGGAAATGCAGTACTATTTCAACTAGCATCGGAAACGAAATCGCAGAAAGTGACGATCAATATTTTACACGGAGAAGAAATCATTTATGAATCTAAAGAAGTATTGACGACCTCCATCAAGAAACAATTCAAGTTAGATAATTTGCATACTGGCAATTATACTTTTAGAGCAACTGTGGATGGAAAGAGTTATTACGAGGAAATTGAGATAGAATAGACTTCAAAGCCAAGTTGGTGATATATGGAAGGAAGGTAATGAAGATGTTATTTTCCTTCTTTTATTTCGGTACTACCTCGAATGCTAATTGAGATCTGTAAAAAAAGACATTGAACTCCATAAAGAAATTTGTTTGGCCTAGTAGTAGCGGGACATCATTTGACTTTGTCCATGCAAAAGCTAGATGACATTGAGGAAAGCTATCAGCTTTAGCATTAATTAGTACCGCTCTTGATTCTACTTTTGCTAGATTTCCTGTCAAAGTAATTGGAATGTTTTGACTATTCCAGTCTAATCCAAGAGAAATACCCATTTCAAAGGGGAGGACATTTACAGTAGAGCCACTATCAAGTAGACCGTGTACGTCTATCGTCTGGTTATTATGGATAAGTTGAATTGGAAGAAGAGGAAAGAAACCTGCTTCACCAATATCACTTTGCTTAGCTACATAGGGAAATCGTTTGGGTTCAATCATGGTTTTCTAGTGTTTTCATTAGTGTATCAGCAGCTTGTGTTGCATCAAAGGGAGACCAAACAGGATACGATGCTTCTGCTTGTAATAGTTGCTCTTCTTCTTGTGCTAAGTCAGAGACTAAGAATTGAATAAGAAATAGTTTCTCATGCCTTTTTAGTAAATGTAATTGAGGCAAGAAATCATTTAGACTAATTGACTGAGAAGGCATCATATGACTTAATTTTTGAAAATAAACACTAAAGTAAAAGAGAAGTTGTACAACCCAAAATTAGTCTTCTAGTTACTTGCCTTTGCTTTCCTTTGTCGGTTCCTAATCACCAACATCAAAATACAAACCAAAATCGTACTAATTGCCATACCTGCTTGCATCCAGAGTTCTTGCTCGGCGCGCACTTTACTTTGCACGAAATATGGATTTCCAGCATTGGGCGTTCCAGTACCTCTTCGGATGCTCCAGTTTTCCAGTTCGCTATTATCCAAATGTGGTAAGAGCAGTGCCATCGTAAAAACCGAATCGGTTGGAATCAATTCGTAACTCAAACTATCAATCATTGCACCTTCGGGCGTGAAGAGTTGCAGTCTTTCTTGATGTTTATTAATGCCAAAAGGTAAGCCATTAATCATATTGTAGGTCTCAGGGAAAACTTTGACAAACTTCGCAGAGTCTTCACAAATGACCACATAATCGTTTGGTGGAATGACCACATTGGGCAAGCGAAATTCATTTTTATTATCCGTGAAAATCCAATCGCGAAGCGAAACACTTTCTTCGCCTTGATTGAATATTTCTATCCAATCACCTGATTTTTTATTATTCGCACTGATTTCATTGATGACGACTTGTCCAGAAAGCGGATGATTGTATTTTTCAAAAACAGCTTTTAAATCGACTGGCATTTGATCTAGTGCCAATTCCAGTTCTTTAGGCTGTTCCAATCCTTCTGGTGATTTGTCCCAGTTCATGCCTTCCCAATGCGAAAAGCGATAACCATAATGTGGAATAGCTTCCACATTAATTGGTATATTTTCAAAATAAATTCCTTCAAACGTTCCTTCGATTTTTACATTATTATTAAGCAATATTTTGCCACCTTGCCCTGCATTCAAACGAACGCCAACTTGCGCCCCCGTCTCGAATTTATCCATCAAGTGCATTCGCACATTTTCTGGGCGATCTTTTGAGAAATCATACAGCAGTTTCACTTGCTTCTCCCAAACATCACGCTTCAAATTCCAGCGCTTCAACTGCCGCTCCATTTCTGGCTCAACGTGTGCGTGCAGTTCATCTATTTTTTGATGCACCGTTTCTTCCTTGAAAGAAGTATTCAAACGATCCGCAAAACGATTGATGAATTCGCGCTCAAAGTGTGGATTTTCTAGCAGTTTGCGCAAAATGAAAGTACTCCAAGGCGGATTTGGCCAACTTGGACCTTCTGGTTCTGTATGAAATTCTAAACTATTATTTTTTGCGGCATTGTAATCGTGTAGACCAAATCCCCAATCTGTATCAAACATCACCCAACGCCAGCGTCCATTCGGCGTTTGCGGTCGCCAAAACTTGATATTTCCGCCCGCATCTTGATTATCAAAATAGATTTGTGCAATTTGATAATCCATGAAATTGTCCACTTCCATTTGCGTCTCGATGTAGTCGAAATTTCGTTTCACCGAAAGTGGATTGCGCTTCAAAAATTGAAGCATATCATCGTAGTGTTGACTGCTACCGAGTTTTAAAACTGCCTGATGCTCCATCAAATCAATGCTGTCCTTATCTATATCGTGGCGATCTGCCAAAAAGTAGCGATTGATCTTTTCACGGATATTATAAATGCCCCAATAATCACCATTGATGTAAACATGGGAAGGACGATAATCTTGCTTTTCCATGTCCCAATCGTCCAGTAATCCTGTCATCAAAGCATCACGAAAGTGTGTTTTTCCAAAGTCACTTCCTGAGTTACGCAGCACCAAAAACTTGAACTTTTTGCTGCCATCTTCGCCAAATAATTTATGGCGAATGCGCTTTTTACCATATTCATCTCTAGTAACTACAGTCAAAGATTTTTGCGGAAACAAGCGACTGAAACCTCCAAAAATACGAAAACCTGCGCCGCTATTGAAGACACATTTCCCATCGGTCTCATAAATTTCGCAGTGCATGGCATATTCTCGGCGCGACCAAAAATTCGCACCTGGCTTTGACCAAATTGAATCTCTTGGATTGCTGCCATCCATGAACAAACCATGTTCAGGATTGAACAAGCGATGTGGATCAATGGAAAGTGAGACGACGGGGAAGTCCGTTTTGGGTTCGTCTATAAAATAAGTATTGCCGCGTGATTTGCTTCTTGCTTTTCCGACAACAGCAATAGCGCGAATGACCGTGGAAGATTTGATATATAGAGGTTTACGATACCTTTTCTTCTTGGTAGTCGGAGTAGAACCATCTATCGTATAATAAATTCTTGCACCTTCTACAGAAACCAATTCTACTGCAATAGGACTACTGTAAAAACCTCCTTTCTGAGAAAATTTTAATGGAAGCGGCTTCGGTCTTGGAGCTTCTTGTGCTTTAATGATGCCACTAAAAAGAGATAGAATAAAAATGTAAATCAAATACCTCAATTCCTGCTGTTTATTTCCTTCGTGTTGTCGTAATCGGTAATTTCTTGCTTGTTGATTTGCTTATCTGTTGAACTGCTGAACTGGACTTGAAATCATCTAGTGAACATTTCAGCGAATCAACTGGTGTACTCTACATTAGTACTTTATATAATAATTAACAAAACTTCTTTCAAGGCTTTACATATTGATATTTTTATAACGAAAAAAAAGAAAGAAGTTACATATAAAGGAAACAAATAATGTGTTGGGAAGGCTTGAATTACTTGATCGTCAGGATTATGATACAAAAGGCGCGCTCGAATGAGGTAATGGCAAGAAGTTTGACATTTACATTGAAAAGTTGTGGAGAGTCGGCGAAAATTGTTAACTTGTGTGAAATATTTGTTATCTCAACGTAAATTATTAGTTAATTCACTCAAGTCGAAGGATTTGGACGCTTGGCAAAAAAGACTAGACGAATACCGCTCCTATTTAATGGTTGAGCGTTCTTTTTCAGAAAACACCGTTGATGCTTATCTGCGAGATGTAAGGAAGTTGGTGAAGTTTCTGAACGAAAAAGAAATCAACGTAGCTCCAAAAGCCGTCACGAAACAACTAATGGAGCAATTTTCTCAATGGATTGCTTCGCTGGATTTGGGGGCAAATTCTCAAACGCGCATCATTTCTGGTATTCGCGCTTTCTATAAATTTTTATTGATTGAGGATCGAATTGATGACGACCCTACTGCTTTCCTAAAACGTCCGCAGTTAGAGAAAAAGATTCCAGAAGTACTAGCTGTAGAAGAAGTACAAGCCATGCTGGAGACCTTCGATCAAAGTACAGATTATGGCGTTCGGAATCGAGCGATGCTAGAAACTTTGTACGCTTGTGGGCTTCGTGTGAGCGAACTAACCAATATAAAAATAACGAATCTTTTCTTTGATGTCGGTTTTATCAAAGTGATTGGTAAAAATGACAAAGAGCGACTTGTTCCAATTGGGGAGGTAGCAATCAAGCACATCGATTTATACTTGAATAATATCCGTCCAAAGGTCAAAAATATTAAAAAAGACTCCGAAAATATTCTTTTCTTGAACCATCGTGGCTCGAAGCTAACGCGCGTGATGATTTTCAAAATTGTGAAAGACGCAGCCAAAGCAGCAGAAATCAACAAAAATGTAAGTCCACATACTTTGCGCCATTCCTTTGCTACTCATTTGGTGGAAGGTGGCGCGGATTTACGTGCTGTGCAAGATATGCTAGGGCACGAATCCATCACTACCACCGAAATTTATACTCACCTCAACAAAGAATACTTAAAAGAAACGATTTTACTCTATCATCCTCGAAATCAACAACAAGCCTCTAAAGATGAAGTGTGAATTTGTATATTCGCGAAAAATTGAGAACAGAAGACTTTGAGTGGGTTGGGAAAAGATTTATAATGATGTGAATAATACAGTAGGTTCGTGCTTTGTTCTCAACTTCATCAGTCATTTATCACTCACTAATTCATTCATCAAGTTGGATATTCTAAAGCAAAAGATCATTCTAGCTTCGCAGTCGCCTCGTCGAAAGCAATTGATGCGCGAAGCAGGTTTTCTGAATTTTACGACGCGCTCGACCGATGTTGAAGAAAACTACCCTTCGGATTTACCTGTGCAAGAAATTGCGCCCTTTTTGGCAAGAAAAAAAGCAATGAAGGCAAAGCCGTGGATCGAAAAAGACGAAATTGTCCTGACGGCAGATAGTGTTGTCCTTTTGGGAAATAAGGTCTATGAAAAACCCAAAGACTACGAAGATGCCGTAAGAATACTGAAGGAATTATCTGGACAAATGCACCAAGTCATTACGGGAGTTTGCCTCTGTTCCAAAGAAAAAGAACGGGTGTTCTCGGGAACAACTGATGTCTATTTTGATGACCTAGCAAATGATGAAATAAATTATTATATTCACACTTTTAAGCCCTACGACAAGGCAGGATCTTATGGGGTTCAAGAGTGGTTAGGACATTGTAAAGTACGCAAACTGGAGGGGTCTTTCACAAATGTAATGGGTTTGCCGATGCATTTGGTTTACAAAGAGTTAAGTGCTTTTCTAAAGGAAAGTTAATGTAATAAAAGTAACTTTTGCGATATAGCTACGTTCTTTAACGCAAATAAGACTAAGCTAAACTCTCCTAAGTTGATTTGAGTCCTTTTTTGTGACAGTTAAAAATCAAAATTACACAATTAAATCACACAATAAACTTCATCATTATGGCTGAGGCAGGAGCTATGAATGCCAACGAAATTGCAACGATTAGAGACATATTATTTGGTGCCCAAGCCAAAAATATTGACGAACAACTAAATGCCATTCGACAAGACAATGCGTCCAACTTGAAAGAAATTAAGAAGGCACTCGATGATTTGGGAGCCGCCATCGATAATTTGAGGCAACAAACCAACGAACGCCTCGATCAACTAGAAAATTCTTTGGAGCAAGCCAAACAACAGACCGCCAATGAATTAGAAACGCTGAAAGCAAAAAACAAGCAGCAGCTTTCTACTGCGTTCTTAAATTTAGGAAAACAAATCAGTCAACTCACTGACCAATAATTTGATCAATTTTCCTTTTGACAACGGTGCGATAATAAACATATATTTTTCATTTTTGACGGAAGTTGAGCGCACTGGCAAATAGCGTATTTTTGGCGAAAATGGTAAATTAGAGGATACGTTTATTATTGAAATCGGGCTGATTAAGGAAGAACGTAAGAAAAATGGAAGATGCTCACGCAAATAAAGAAGCATTACAAAAGCTGCGGGCGATTTTGCTCGAAGAAGATCGCTCAGAATTGGAAGGAATCCGCAATCGCTTAGATAGTTCAGAGGAATTTTCTAACCGCGTCAGCCCTATTATTGAGGAACGTTTAGCATTTTTTAAAAAAGAATTTCCTAATGAATTTAAAACAGTGATTCAAGGATTCGTAGACGAGCGTATTGAGAGTTCGCAAGAAGAAATTTTGAATGTCATTTATCCTGTCATGGGAAAAATGATCAAAAAATACATTCAACATCAATTCGAATTGCTTCGTGAAAGCATCAACCAGCAGATTGAAGATCAAAAAAGACGTATCTTTCCAAGTAGAAAATCTAAACTGAAAAACCAGACTGGCATAACGCCTGCTGATCGCCTCTTAAGCAAAATTGATACTTCTATCATTCACGAAATCTATGTCATTAAAAAGCATTCTGGAATCTTACTAGGTTCTTATTCTGGTTCTGACGTAATTGATCGAGATGCCTTGGCAGGTATGCTAACTGCAATCAAATCCTTTGTGGAAGATGCCTTTCGACAAGATACCCAAGAATTAGAAATAATTCGCTACCAAAACTATCAGATATTTGTTTATAACCTTTACACCTACTACATTGCGGTCGCTGTAGAAGGCAGTTTATCGAGTGAACGAGCAGGGCAACTAGAAGAAGCTCTGATGAATATTGGGGAAAAAATAAATCCTATTATCAAAAGAGTGGATGAATCTACTTCTTTCGAGGTACGTAAACTGCTGACCGAGTATTTTCATAATAATAAAGAGTAAAAAATCCGTTTATGATACCTAAGAAAGTGATGTTAGCTGGAAATTTTGGAGTCGGCAAAACCTCACTCTTTAATCGGTTTATTCACAATACTTTTAACGAGAGTTACTTTACTACAATCGGTGTAAAGGTAGATTCTAAGATCATCCAAACTTCCAAAGGCGAGTTGAAACTGATGATTTGGGATATTGCAGGCGAAGTCAATCAAGATAAAGTTCCCAAAACGTACTGGTTAGGGGCAAAAGGCGTAATTTACGTCTTTGATCTAACGCGTCCCACAACTTGGGAAGGCATCAAAAATGATTTGGCATTCATTGAATCCACGCTGCCAGGCGTTTCTATTCGATTGGTAGCTAACAAAAAGGATTTGGTAGAAGCTCTACGAATTCAAGAGGCTCAAGAACAGTTCGAGATAGATTATGTTACAAGTGCTAAAACGGGAGAAAGAGTAGATGATCTATTTGAAGATTTAGCGGAAGAAATTTACGATAAATAGAAAAGAAACCTCTTTAAGAAGATGTTCAAAGGGTACACATTTTTGAACACTCTGAAATTTTCTCCCCAGCAAACTCCTAAAAGCACATCCAAATTTTCTCGCTCTGATAGCTAATATCTTATTAACCTGCAGTTGGAATAATTTAGCAATCTCATCCACTCTTGCAGTCCTCTCATCTCAATACCTGCTAGATATTGAAAAAGGATCGCTCTCTAATCTCGATAAGCTCATAAAGTCTTTCTTAAGCATCTTGATAGATATCGAGATAAATCATTGATGATCAATTGAACAGATTTCAAAAAAAGCTTTAACAGAAAGCCTTTTTAAGCTCAAAGAATTTCTGCAATTTTAAAGAACGAAATTTTTTCTCTTCAATTTGCGTATTCTGGTGAAAAAAGAGAAAAACCTTCTGCTAAAAATTAATTTGATAGAAAAAAGCAAAGGAAATACTCTTTTTTTGAGATGCTCGCTTGTTATTCCTCCAAATGCACCTACCTTTGTATAAGATACAAACCACCAAATTATCCAATAGACATTCAATCGCGTACAACTAACACATCATGGACACACCCACACAGACATTTCTGATGAAATTTTCAGGAGAGGTGCTTGAAAATAAG
>JBCDFY010000062.1:0-30456 GCA_039176995.1 Bacteroidota bacterium | reverse complement strand
GTAGCAACAACTGCTTGCCGTTGCACATCATTCAATTCCTTCAAATAATTTTGCGTCGTAGTGGACATCTATGTTGTTGATTTGTTGAACTGTTGATTCGAGTTTGGGAATATTTGAATTGGTCAAACTAAAAATTGGATGGCGAAGATACGGAACTCGGTAGTGGTGAAAAAATAAGTTTGGGTTTTCTTCTTCAAACTTCTCTGGTTAAGAATCATATAAAACTTTTGTTATATTGTATTGTACTGTGTAAACTAAGTTTCTTGAACTTTCTTTTCCGCTGCTTTGCAGCGAAAGACTCTTTTAGGGCAAGCGTTATTTTTGGGCGAAGCACCCAAAAATAACGCTTGCCCCAGAAAAACACTTGCGCGCCGAAAGCTATCAGCGCAAGGTGCGCCAAAAAGCAAATAGAAAATTAGTTAAGACTTAGTTTACAGTGTAATAGCTATCGGTTAAACTATTGATAATCAGGGAAATAAATTTTTGAACAAGCTCTTAGTACTTGATTTTTGATGTAATGAAACGATTTAAAATTTTGCAATTGTTGTACCTAAAAACTAATTGACATGAAATTCAGGAAAGCAGAATACAATGATGTTGTAAAGATTATTGAATTATTAGCTGACGATAAATTGGGGAGACTTCGAGAAGATTTCCGTGATCCTTTACCACAAAAGTATTACGATTCTTTCGAGCAAATTAATAAAGATAAAAATCAGGAATTGGTGGTTGTGGAAAATGAGCACGAAGAATTAATTGGTACATTGCAACTGACTTTTATTCCGTACTTAACTTATCAAGGCGGCATTCGAGCACAAATAGAAGCAGTAAGAGTAAGAGCAGATCAAAGAGGGCAGGGCATCGGCGAACAAATTTGCAAATGGGCGATCGCTAGAGCGAAAGAAAGAGGAGCACATCTATTGCAATTGACCACCGATAAAAAACGACCTGATGCCATTCGATTTTATGAGAAATTGGGCTTTAAAGCGAGCCATGAAGGTATGAAACTGCATTTTAGAAATAATTGACGGGTTCATAGAAAATAAAGCGGTCAAGTACAATCTATCAAACGTTATGATCACACCTACGATACTCAACTCAATCGAAAAAAGTGTCCTTTGTTGGTTAGCAACTGCTGATGACCAAGGTTTTCCTAATGTCTCCCCTAAAGAAATTTTTGTGCCTTGGAACAATCAGCATTTATTGATTGCCAATATTGCTTCACCGCAAAGCGCGAAGAATATCAGGGCTAATGCTAAGGTTTGTGTGAGTTTTATTGATATTCTGGTGCAAAAAGGATTTCAACTGAAAGGAACTGCACAAATCGTTACAGAAGCAGAGAAGCAGTTTCCTATTTTAGCTGTGCCACTTCTGAAAATGACGGGAGGGAAATTTCCTTTTCAGGAGCTGTTTTACATAGAAGTAGAAAAAGTGAAACCGATTATTGCGCCGAGGTATTGGATGTATCCAGAGACAACAGAGGAAGAGCAGATCGCGAGTGCCAGGAAAGTATATTCTATTTGAGCAACTATTCACTCCTAGGACTCCTGGAATAAATAGTTGTCTTCCAAATCAATTAATTGTAAGTTTGCCGAGCGATCCGAAAATTGGGAAGCGTATGATTCGATATTATGCAAAAAAAGATCGGCAACTGCAAGAACTAGAGGAACTAGAGCAGTCTTGTTGGGTGAATATTTCGCCGCCTTTCAGCCAAGAGGAACTGGAAGAGGTAGCGCAGCAATTCGATATACCACTTGACTTTTTGACGGATTCGCTGGATATGGACGAGCGGTCGCGCTACGAAAAAGAAGAGGACGTTCGCTTGATCGTTCTGAATACGCCTATCGAAAACAAAAGCATCGCCGAAAACGACGCGCTTTTCATCACCATTCCAATCGGTATTATCATCACGCCCGATCATTTTCTTACGATTTCTTCACAGAAAAATCCAGTACTACAAAAGTTTTTGGATGGCAAAGTGAAAAATTTCGATCCCAAAGACACGCGGATGTTCGTGCTGCAATTGTTCGAGCAAACCGTTTATGGTTATTTGACTTGCCTAAAATTGGTGAATATGCAGCGTGGTATGATTGAGCGAGAGTTGTACAATTCGAGTCGAAATAAGGAATTGAAAGCCTTGTTGAGTTTGGAGAAAAGTTTGGTCTTTTTTGTGAGTTCTTTGAGTGCTAATGAATTGCTGAAAATGAAAATCAAGCGTACGAATTTCCTCAATATTCAGCAAGATGAAGAATTAAAAGATTTATTTGAAGACATTATTATTGACAACAGCCAGGCATTGGATATGGCAAACGTCTACACTAATATCTTGAACGGAACGATGGACGCGTACAGCTCAATTATTTCCAACAATTTGAATATAGATGTACGCCGTTTAACGCTTGTTACGATTGTATTGAGTGTTCCAACTTTCATTGCCAGTTTCTATGGCATGAACATCAAATTACCTTTCCAAGAAGCACCTTTGGCAGTACTTTATGTTGCCGCAATTGCAATTGTACTAAGCGTAGTGGTGGCTTGGTATTTTCAGCGAAACCGTCCGTTTTGATTATTCAATTTCAATCGGTTCACCATAAAATTTTGGTTCTTTTCCAAAAATCAAATCTAGCATCATCTTCACTCTGGCTAAGGCTTCTCGTAAATGAATTTTGAGTCCAACACGACCACCAATATCTTTAGCGTTATAACCAACTGCATTTATGCCTTTCCATTTAGCAATGAAGATAGCGCGCTCATTATGAAAGGCTTGTGAAATGGCTACGAACTCGGTTTGTCCAAAAATGGCTTTGGCTCTCACAACGGAATCTAACGTACGAAATCCTGCGTAATCCAGGAATATTTTTGATTCAGGCACACCTTGGGCAATCAAATCTGCTTTCATATCCGTAGGTTCATCGTATGTTTTTACACTATTATCGCCGCTTGCCAGGATGAACTCAATCTTGCCTGCTTTGTAGAGTTCCGCAGCAGCTTGGAGGCGATAAGCATAGTATAAATTGGTTCGTCCATCCGCTAGTTGCTTGCTTGTTCCTAACAATAAACCTACAAGATGTTTAGGTACATTATCTGCTTCCTCATACAAACGATCTTTTGCTGTCCATCTAGGAAACGAATCTGATAAAAAAATGACACCTAGCAAACTCAATATCCCAATGAACATACGTTTTCTCCACTTTTTTTGCTTACACCAGCGCATTGGCTTGCTGTTGAATTTGCTCTACAATCACTTTGCCATGATCGCGTGTATTTTCTATGAATAATTTACTTGTTCGCATTCCTGCGCAAATGACGCCTGCCAGATAAACATTAGGCAAATTGGTTTCTAAAGTTGTTTCATTGTGTACTGGAATTTGTGCTTCATCATCGGGTACTTCCACGCCCAACTTCTTCAAAAAATCAAAATTTGGACGATAACCTGTCATGGCTAAAACAAAATCATTTTTGATCGTTTTTTGACCTTCTGGTGTATTTAAAATGACTTCGTATGGATGAATTGCTTGCACAGTTGTATCAAAGTAAGCAGGAATGGAACCTTCTTTAATGCGGTTTTCCAAATTTGGCTTGATCCAGTATTTGACTTTTGGACTGATTTCACTACCGCGCACTGCCATGGTCACTTTTGCTCCTTTTTGCCACAATTCGAGTGCAACTTGCGCTGCTGAATTTTTTGCACCAATCACCAAGACTTCTTGCCCAATATACGGATGGACATTATCATAATAATGCTTCACTTTTGGCAAATCTTCGCCTGGCACATTTAATAGATTAGGGGTATCGTAGTAACCTGTTGCTAACGCGACTGCTTTAGTGGGATAAGTATTTCTTTTGCTCACTACCTCATAAGTCGAATCTGATTTTTGATTCATGCTGATGACTTCCTCGTAAAAATGAATCTTCAAATCATTGCTTTGCTGCAAGCGCCGATAGTATTCTAAAGCTTCTCTTCGTGTCGGTTTTTCGGTATGCGAAATGAAAGGCGTTTCACCAATTTCTAGTAATTTAGAAGTAGAAAAAAAGGTCATATTAGTTGGAAAATGATAAATCGAATTTACCAAAACGCCTTTTTCCAAAATCAAATAATTTAATCCTGCCTTGTGGGCTTCTATTCCAATATTGACGCCTGTCGGTCCGCCACCAATGATGATTAAGTCGTACATATTTTATCTTTTTATGGTTATAGTGTTGGATGGTTACACGGTTTTGAACACCTTAACCATGAAACCATAACACTCCAGCCTTCCAAAATGCTCATTCACAGCACTAAATTTTCTAACAATTGCTTATAAATGACGAAGGCTTCTTCTAATTCTTTGGTATAAATAAATTCATCTGCGGTATGCGAACGAGCAGAGTCGCCTGGACCCATTTTCAAGGTTGGAAAAGACATTAATGCTTGGTCGGATAGGGTAGGAGAGCCGTAAGAAGATCGTCCAAGTACTTTTCCTCGTTTCACTAGAGGATGATCCAACGGAATGCTTGAAGAATTGAGGCGGAAAGAACGCGCCTTTAGTTTAGATCGTGTATTAGCTTGTAGAATTTCAAAAACTTCTTGATTAGAGTAGCATTCATTGGTGCGTACATCAATCACGAAGCTGCATTCATCTGGAACTACATTGTGCTGCGTGCCCGCATTGATCTGAGTGACGGTCATTTTGGTTTTACCCAATAGTGGAGAAACTTTTTCTAATTCTAAATTCTTGATGTATTCGATATCTTGAATCGCTTTATGAATCGCATTCTCTCCTTCCTCTCTTGCTGCGTGACCTGACTTTCCTCTAGCGATCCCATCAACAACCATCAAGCCTTTTTCTGCTACCGCCATTTGCATCAGTGTTGGTTCTCCAACTATACCTACTACTATTTCTCCTAATTCTGGAAGTAGCAAAGCAATGCCATTTTTTCCTGAAATTTCTTCCTCTGCACTTGCCGCAAAAATCAAATTGTACGCTAAGTCTTCTCGATCATAAAAATGCAAAAAAGTTGCTAATAAAGTGACTAGCGCACCACCTGCATCATTGCTACCCAATCCATACAATTTTCCATCTTCAATGCTCGCATCATATGGATTTCGAGTATAGCTAGCCGCTGCTTTAACAGTATCGTGATGAGAATTGAGCAGAATGCTTGGTTTATTGGAATCAAAATGCTTGTTTTTACTCCAAATATTATTTCTCAAGCGACGAGTAGAGCTACCTTCGGCTTGTAAAAAGAGCTCAAGAATACTGGCTGTTTCTACTTCCTGCCTAGACAAGGAAGGAGCAGCAATGAGTTGCTGTAGAAGAGAAATGTATTTTTTCAATGTAGTGTAATGCTTAAAATTGTAGTACGCATATGATAAATTGGGCTAATCCGTCGTTGAAGGTAGCGAACATTTTATTCATTTATCAAATTAAAAATTTATGCGAAATACACATTCAAAGTTCACCTACTTGATGATTTTAGCGATGGGAGCGCTTTCTTTTGTCGCTTGTGAGGAAGAAGAACTGGATACTGAGAATCCAAAAATTGTTTGGAATCAGCCGCAATTCGGAGAAGCTATCGCCGATAGTGAAGACATCATCGTTGACTTTAGTGATAATGTTGCGCTGAAAGCAGCTGACTATCAAGTACTTGACCAAGCTGGTTCACAGGTATTAGAAATCAGTATGGATTTGAGCGGAACAAGTGGAAATATTATCTGGAAAAACAATGGTGGAAAGCTCACAGCAGGTACCTACACTATTTCTGCTACGGTGACTGACGAAGCTGGAAACACGAATACTGGAAGTAATCAATTTTCAGTGAACTAGCATGGAAATTCAGAGTTTTTACCTAGATATTTTGCGTAAAAGTATTTAGGTAATACTCAGTTCTTTCAATTTCATCGCTTTATCCGAACGTAGCCAGAAATCTTCTCTATCAATCCTTAAAATACAATTCTAACTCTCCCCGTCAACACCCGCCGACTCGGATACTGAAAATCATCCACCCTCATCGCTTGTCCATTCCAAACTTGCACCACATCAGGATGCAAACTAGAATATTTCGTCCATGTCCACAAATTGCGACCGATGAGGCTGAATTGGAGTTGATCGAAAATTTCGTTGAAAAAATTAGGTTGGTTTAGGGTGTAGGAAAGGGCAACTTCTCGCAACATCAAGAACGAACCATCTTCTACAAAATGGTTATTGATGCTGCCGTCGTTGTATAAGGCTTCATGGAAACTGGCAGCGATGTTTTCGTTTTCAGCGACTTCGGCGTGGCGTAGATTACCATAAAGTACTTGTTTTGTTTGATTATAAATGTCGCCACCTTTTTTCCAGTCTAACAATGCATACAACTCTAAACCTCTGAATGCTAAACTATTGATGAAGTTCATTCTGAAATCAGGCGTATTATTTCCAAGGAGCTGCGTTTGTGGATTTCCAAAATCATCAGTCAATAAAACAGGAACTTCTTCCGCTGTTCCGATCAAATCGCGATGAACGAGATAACCCAAATCATTCACTTCATAATCTAATGGACTTCCTAGATTGGCATCGGCAATTTGCTCAGGAGAAGTGGCAAAAACTTGTCCAAAGATGTCTCCAAAATTTCTATTGAATACATTATCTGTCGTGTTAATTTTGCTAAAGATACCGCGCACATTCCAACGAAAACCCGAATCATTCATGCGGAAAAGCTTAGAAATATTAATATTCAAATCTGCTTCGTAGATTGTGCTGCTTAGATCACCTCCATTGTACCATTGTCCTTCAAAACCTGTTCCGCCTGAAAGCGACCTCAGTAAAATTTGATCTTTCGCTGTATTTTCGATGTAACTGAAACCTACTTGAAAAGCTCGTGCAAAAGTCGCATCTATTCCAAATTCCATTTCTTCCACTAGGATTGGGCGCAAATCAGGATTTTCAAGTATGCTTTTGACCACCGTTCCATTTTGCAATTGAAAATTAGAAAATCGCTGTTCGAAAGTGGGTCGAATGCCCGCTGTTCCCATCGCTGCGCGCAATTTTAATTCCTGTATGCCTTTAATTCTAACATCTTCGGACAGGCGATAAGCAAACCCAACTTGGTAAAAATTATCGCTACGCGCATCTGCTCCAAAAAAGGAAGACCATTCTTGTCTAAAAACGCCATCGAAGCTGATTTTTTCTTTATAATCGGCATGAGCAAAACCTATCGTATGATAATTCACGGCATCTTGCTCATTGGAAGAAATTTGAATGTTGCTTTGTGGATTATCCAAAGAACGGACTTGCGAAACCACCAAATTTTCACCTTGCTGACTACTAAAACTGCTGTTTAATTCTTCGTATTGAAAACTCGCGCCTGCTTCTACATTCAGACCTAGAATTTGCTTATTCAATATCACATCTGCTTGCGACAAGAAGAGTTGCTGCACACTTTGACTTTGAAAGATGCCACCGCCATTGCTGCCATTCACGCCAAAAGTCGCTTGCTCGCTAAATCCAGTAGGAACAACCGAACTCAAAAAGCCTTTTTCTACAAATCGTGCTCGCTCTTGGGTAGCGCGGTCAAACAAAGCGGTGTAGCGAAATTGAAGCGCATCGTTCATTTGATATTTCGCTGTCCAATTGCCTAGAAGTCTTGTTGTATTTAGGTTTTGACTCCCATTCGATTGCCAATACAACGGATTGATGATGCCATTTCCTGTATTGTCAATGTCCCAATCGTAAAGCGAACCATCTTCTTCGTTGGGTACTTCTAAATCGAAAATTGGGGTGAGTGAAAGCGTATTTGCCAACAAGCTATTTTCGCCTCTTTCTACTACATCATTATTAGAAAAAGTGTAAGCCGCCGCGGCGCAAAACTGCCATTTTTTGTTGAGTTGATGATCTAAATTGAAGCGCAGTGCGTTGCGCACATAGCCCTCCGAAAATTTCAGGACGCCCACATCCTCCAAGCGAGAAACAGAGGCTAGAAAATTGGTATTTCCTGCTTGATTTTCGACAGCGAGATAATTGGACTGAAACGCACCATTTTGGAAAAGCAAATCGGTTTGATAATCTTTCAAAGCAGGCAAATCGCTAGTAAATGTATTGCTTGCATTGGGCAAACCCAAGACTGGCTGCGGACCACTGTTGTTGACGATTTCGCGATTGGTTTTGGTATTTAAATTGTATTGATTGTCAGGCTGGGAGAAGCCATATTCGCTCTGAAAGGTAACCCGACTTTGCCCCGTTGATAAATCTGCACCGCGCCTCGTCGTAATTCTAATCACACCATTTCCACCTCTCGAACCATACAAAGCCGTACTCGCTGCGCCTTTCAAAACTTCTATGTGGGCAATGTCTTCGGGATGAAGATCAGATAGATTCATACTGTTCAACCAAACGCCATCTAAGACAACGAGTGGCTGTTGGCTATTCGCTAAAGTATTAATAGAGCGCAACTGAAAAAGTACTTCTTCACCAGGCGCATTCATCGCACCAAAGGTTTGTAAACCTGCAATTTTTCCATTCAAACTTGCCCCTGTGTACGGTTGTAAAATTTGATGACCACCGAGTACACCTATACTCGTTGTCGCAGTTTCTAAATTTACCAATTCTCCTGCATTGGATAAATCTAAAATGGGTAATTCTACGTCTAATTGCCCTGATTTTTCTACCGTTTCTTCTACGCTCAAAAAGCCATTTAAGCTAAAAATAAGCGTTGGCTTTTGCTGCCATTCATCAGGAATTTGAGTGGAAGAGGTAATATCAAAAGAAGCCTTCGGTGCAAGACTCAAAGCGTAATGCCCTTCCTTATCCGTCACCACAAATAGATCGCTATTTTTTACTTGCACACGCACCGATTCGAGCGGCTTCTGATTTTCGGAAGAAATAACGATGCCTTGAATGTGAATTTGGGCATTCAGCGCAACGCCCAATACTAGAAATGCGAGTAGATGGTATAGTTTTTTCATAGTAGTTTTTTATTACGATGCCATTTCCCTCTAAATCTTTTATGCGTTTGAAAATCCCTTTAGGGATGAACTATCGGTAGAAAAAATACTAAAACGCTATCAAGTGCCGTAGGTACGTACTATGATGCGGTCACATTACGCACCTTCGGAGCTTAGAGATTTTTTTTGGCAGTTTCTACCTATAGTTCGCCTCTACGAGGCTTTGAAATACATTTTTTTACCCGAGGGATATCAGTAATATTTTTCATGAATTTAATCATGCAGAATTACATAAAATCTGTTCCTTAAACTAACAAGAGAGAAAATGGGTAAGAATAATACACAGCTAACAAAATCCGCAGCTGGAATCATATTATTTTACTAAGTGGTAAAAGTCTTAGGTTGGCTAGTATCTTTAACTTTTCAGGAAAAGGAAGTATTGTACAAAAGTAGCGTTTTTACTCAATTTCAGGCATCAGCATATGAAATTTCTGCATCTTTTCAATCAGCATTTGCTGCATTTTCCAATTTTGCGTCGTGTCAGGAGGAACAATTAAAATATGATATTTCCTACCTTTCGGAGTGATGATGCCATCTTTTTCTATGGTGTATTTGGGTAAGGTATCTATTGATGAAAGGAGCGGATTTTCAAGTGCAGAAAGAGAAGGAGACGTCCCCTTCTTGATGTTTTGTTCAAATTGAATATTCAAGATCAAATAGGAAAGTAAGACGCTAAATAGAATTAAGAGAAGTGTTTGTGCTTTCATGGTTCGTTTATCTTTCGGTAAAGACGGTTGTTGAAGCGAAATAGTTGTACATAAATCAAGTATTGGTTATGATAAAAATATTGAGTTACATTTGACAGTATTGTTAAAAGATGAACTAATGTCTATTAAATTAACTTATAAGTGAATATATTTGTAGTAATTGAAGAATTTGTAGAATTTAGCAAGGTGAATTATTACACTGTTAGACTCGAATATGATGACCATATTGAAGAAGACAGTGAAATGGATAAATTTCTGAAGAAGTTTGAGAATGTTCCTTCAGAAACTAAGGAGGAGTTTGATGATTTACTTGCTCTAATTGAGAACATAGGTAATAGAGGTGCTTATGAAAGATATTTTCGATTTGAGGATCGGGCAAATGCTCTACCAAAATCATTTACTAAAAATACTAAGGAGCGTGTTTTCTTTGTAGAAACGAGCATCAGACTTTACTGCATTAGACTCTCCGATAGAATAGTCATATTAATCAACGGCGATGTAAAAACTGCTCAAAAAGTTCAAGATTGTCCCAACGTGCTTCCGCATTTCAGGTTAGCCAATAAAATTGCTAGAAAATTAGATAATGCTATAAAGGAGAAGGACATTCAGATACAAGGGAAATACTTGAAGGATCTAGACGATTTTTTTCTTTCACTCTAAAGATAATTAATAATGGCAAGTAAATACTGGAATAAGATCAGTCAGACAATTAGTCCTGTGTCGCGAGCATTTGCTAAAAAATCACTGGACATAATTGATCAAGTTCATTATTTGCTAGATGAGCGAAATATGACTCAAAAAGATTTGGCAAAAAGACTCGAAAAATCGGAATCTGAAATTAGTAAGTGGTTATCAGGCGGACATAACATTACCTTGAAAACGATTATAAAATTAGAGCTTGCGCTTGGAGCAGAGATACTTCAAACGCCTTTACACTTCAATGATGAAGAAGAAATGACGCAAGGTAAACAGGACAAAAAAATTGAAGGACAAACAGAAGGGTAGCATTCTAAATCAAAGACTCACGGCACTTTCAACAAAGAATAAACCTGACCATTTTCAACAACGGTTTCCCTATTATTAGGATCTAACATCGGATAGCCATCAACTATGAATTGATAAGCATATTCTCCTGTGGGCAACTGTATAGTAGTTGTCCAAACACCGTTCTTTTTGAGTAGAGGAATACTCGAATAACTCCAATCATTAAAAGAACCACTCACCGAAACGGACGAACCCCACAAATAATCGGTGAATACGAAAGTGACATTTCCCGAGAGTTCTTTTGAAGTCAAAAGATGGAGGGTATTTGGAATCGCTTCATTTCCAGGTGCGATTTTCAGTGCTTTTTTGTAGTACTGAATGCCTTCTTGATTATCACCATGTCTTACGCAATGAGTAGCATAGTTTTTCTGAGCATTGAATGAGGTTGGAAAAGTATGTGCAATGATTTTTAACAAGCGTTTTTCTTCCGAATACCTTTTTCTCCATTTCAACTGCATCGAAACAAAAGCAAGTTGCCTTTCTGTTATCATCACCGTATCAATTTCCGTATCGTTTGATACTATAAAATCTTTTATACCATTTTCATAACCATTTTTCAAAATGGACAACATCAATTTTTCATCAGCACGAACAAGCAATGTTCTTTCAAGCGTATGGAACGATGGAATGGTATCCTCAAACAAATAGCCAACTACTTTGGGGAGTATGCGAAGTCCTTTGTAACTATTGGCAAAAAAGACCATTCCTTCTTTTATGTCAGGGTAAATCATCGCAAAACTTTTAAAAGTTCCGTTATCTCCCCATTGCCATAAGTATTCACCTTTTGCTGACTTTTGAATGCCCCAACCTAAACCCCAAAACAAAACATCGCTTATTTTACTATACACTGTTCTTATCTCGTCTTGGATGTCTTGCTCTAAATTCAAAATAGCCAGAATGAATTTAGCGTAATCTTCGGCAGTAGTTTGTAGAGAAGAGGCAATCACTGGTTTTTCGGGACGCCAATTAGGTTTGGGAGAGTTCGTGTAGTCGTGAGGAGAAGCAAAATTTGTTGCAAAACGATCTTCCCACACGAAGCTGGAATTTTTCATATCCAAAGGAGTGAATACCAATTCTTGCATCACCTCATTGATTGGTTTCTGTAGGAGATGTTCGACTACTTTGGCTAAGTACATATAGCCCTCTCCTGAATATTGAAATTGACTACCAGGCGCGTGCATCAGCTTTAATTTTCCGTTGCGCCAGTTGGGAAGTCCGCTCGAATGACTCAAAATCATACGAGCGGTGATTTGTTGGTATCTATCATCGCCTTTTAAGTCTTCATTTTCTAGGTACTGGTACAAGGATCTATCTAAATCAATTTTTCCTTGTGCTATCAGTTTTAGGACAGCATAAGCGAAGACTGGTTTGCTCAAAGAAGCTGCACCAAAGACCGTATGTTGTCGAATACTATCTTTAGTATCCATCGAAGTTACGCCATGATGATGAAGTGCGACTTTACCATCTTTAATAACAGCAACTGAAAGTCCTGCCAGATCATATTCTTCAATCAAATTGTCATAGAAAATATCGGCAGTAGTTGTTTGTGAAAAAATAACCGTAGATATTGAAAGGAATAATGCAAGAAAGATGAGTTGTATATTTGAAAAAAGTATCGAAATCATAATGCAAGTTTGTATAGGTGCAAATATGATTTACTTCTCTTTTGAAAGTAATAAATACGGTTTATCAAACAGTCCCAAGAGAAGAATTGGGAGCATTTATTACAAAATGATGTGTTCTTTCTAAGAGCGACTTGTTTTGGATTTAAATGGACGTCGAGTCCATCCAAATCCATCAGGGTTTTATAAGGAGAAAAATCGGTAATAAGCCGATTTTTCTCCTTGTAGGACCCGATCAACTCATGGCGGTTCGATGCCGCCATGAGTTGAAAAGAGCAGAGTTATTGTTTCTTCAAATCTTTTACAAAAGTGCAATTTGGTACACACACACGTTCTTTAGTCAAATTGTTTCTTATAATTCAATGGTGTCAAGCCAGTTTCTTTCTTGAAAACCCTGTAAAAACTACTCTTAGAACTGAAGCCGCACAAACTACCAATACCTTCCATAGAATACTGCTCCAATACGCCAGACTTCAATTTGCTTTTAGCTTCTTCCACTCGATAACCATTGATAAGGTCATAGAAAGAAGTATGAAGAAAATGATTCAAAAAATGAGAAAGTGTTTTTTCAGAAGTACCAACTTTTTGGGCTAACTCACCTAAAGTCAAATTCGGTAAGAGGTAAGGTTTCTCTGTATCTAAGAGTAATTTCAATTTTTGCTCTAAGCCTTTTAAATGCTCGGATGTGATAGCGTTTTTTTGATTGTTTGGCATCAAAAATTCAGGAATGGATACACTAATTTGCTTGATTCCATAATATGCCAAATAGAACATAGAAATGATGAGTAGAATAGCGGTGATGTATCCGTCCCATTCTACTTGATAGCTGAATAAAAATTCGCTGATTGTGAAGATAAAATCAATGATAATGACTCCGAAAAAGAGGTGCAAAAATGTATTTAGCCAAAGTAAATGCGCTCTTTTGATGTGAGAATACAACTGCTTGAGTTGATGTTGAATGTTACACAGTACCGCCAAAGACAAGATAAAATACAAGATTCCATAAGCATCTTTTAGGAGCGTAATGATTGTGAAATCAATATGTTTGACATACTCGAATGGGTCTGGATGAGTAAATAGATTGATTGCATACGGAAAAGTGTAAAACAGAAAATAAGTAGTCGTAGGAAGAAGATGCCAGCTATTCTTTTTGAAGAAGAAAGTTCCTTCAAAAATGATTGATTTCACATAAAGAAAAATCAATACAGGGAGGAACATTTGGGAAATATTGATCAGTGGATACGTGACAGGCGTCAGGAGTTGCAGATCACTCAATTGACCATAAAAGTGAAGTAAAGTTGCTAGTATAAATACCCAGAAAACAATCAATATTCGTTGTGGAAGTTCCTTACTTTTAGTTCTGATAAGACTGAAAATAATGAATCCGCAGAGTACCACACCAAAGACTAGGATAAAACTTACGAGGTGTTCCATTATTTCAATAACTCTTTCACAATCAATCGTGCCTTCGGCTCGGCTACCTTTACCACTTTCAAAACTTCTTCAATAGTCGTTGGCGTCAATTCCTCAATTGGAAAGCATTTATTTGAGATAACAGAAAGCACAAAAACAGGCAAATTCATATGTCGTGCCACGATGACTTCTGGAATCGTGGACATTCCCACCAAATCACCGCCAATGGTATGAATAAATTTATACTCCGCAGTCGTCTCTAAGTTTGGACCTTGCAGACCCACATATACACCTTGGTGCGCTCGAATATCATTCGCTTTTGCGATTTCCAATGCTTTTTTTCTCAATTTGGGATCATAAGCATTCATCATATCGGGAAAGCGCACCCCCAAGCGTTCATCGTTTTCGCCGCGCAATGGATTTTCTGCGTGCAAATTAATATGATCGCGCACAAAAACTAAATCGCCTGCTTCGATCTCGGCATTGGTACTGCCTGCGGCATTGGAAATAAAGAGTTGCTGTATACCTAAAAATTTTAGGACGCGGATTGGGAAAGTGACTTCTTTCATGGAATAGCCTTCGTAATAATGAAAGCGTCCTGACATGGCGACGACCTTTTTGCCTGCGAGTGTCCCGAAAATCAATTTTCCTTGATGACTATCTACCGTGCTAACTGGGAAATGCGGTAAATCAGCATAATCAAAAGTCGCAACGGCTCTTATTTCTTCGCTTAGTCTTCCCAAACCTGTTCCTAATACAATTCCTACATTGGGCTGAAAATCAATTTGTTGTTGGATGTATTTTACGGTCTCTTGGATTTTTTTGTAGAGATTTTTCATTGCGTGCTTCCTTTTTTGCAAATGTAAAAACTAAGTGCTCAATATTTGCTTCTGCACAATTGATTTGAGGTTTTGCAGTTAAATTACTACAGTAGTCAAAATAGTTGATTTCACATAGATCACATAGCTGAAATAAAACAAGACCTTTATATCATTATTCCCAGTCCACTATTGAAATGGCGTATTGTTCGGCGGACTTAGAAGTCTACTGACACCCCACAAGTCCAAAATCCTTAATTCTAAAGCCTCGTAGAGGCGAACTATGGGTAGCACTGTCCAAATTCTCCTGATCTAAGTGCCGTAGGTACGCACTATGACAGTGTTACAGTTCGTACCTACGGCACTTGATAACTTTTTTAGCATTTTTTTACCCATAGTACATCCCTAGCGGGATTTTTGAATGTGTAAATATTTGTGGGGGTTGATAGACTTAGAAGTGCCTGTTATTTGCGAGGTTCAGATGAGTCATCAAAAAATACCAATCTTTTCACTTTTCACGGAGTAGAAATAAAACAGCTCTAGAAACTATGTGAACTATACGAAAGTGCTATATGAACTATGTGGTAAATAGTTAAGAATCAACACACAAAACGATGAAACGAATCTTACTCCTCATCTTCTTCTTTGCCTCTTTTCAAAGCACTTACGCACAAAAAGAAACCAAAAAATTCTTTTTAGGCTTACAATCAGGTGTCAATTTTACTTACAATCAATTGCCTGAAAGTGATTATGTACAAGGTGATTTATTCTTAGGAAATTCACTAGGCGTAGTTGCAAGAAGTTATTTGACGCGCTACAAACAAAAATGGGGACCTTTTACAAATTGGGTGAATGTGTATTTGGACTATGGTTTGACGTATCATTATCGAGGTTATAATTATTGGTTTGAGAGTAATAGCGTATTGAGAGAAAAAATTCGCGCGAGTTTACCTGTAATGCTGGTTTTGCGAGCGGATAATAAATATGGAACAAGAGCATGGAAGAGAAAGAAAAGGTATGTAGTCGTCCGAACAGGTATGCAACTGGACTTCAATTTTAATCCCACAACTGCGGCGAGTGTGAGTACGCCCACCTTTAGTATTCAAGAATTCAGCAATCTAGGACGAACGAATTTTTATTATGTTAGTGGCTTTGGGTTGCAGCAATACGCTAAGAAAAATGCTGCTTTTGCTTATGTGGGCATTAGCTTTTATGCTTCCGTTGGCAGAAAAGTGAGCGGCACTTTTGATGTGTTAGATAACGCGACGCTTACCGTCAAAGACCAGCTAAATTTTCAGCGATTAGGTTCTTATTTTTCTTTAGATTGTCAGTATTTCTTTGACCTGAAAAAGCGAGTGAAAATTGAAGACAGGACGATTTATAGTCCAAGGTATCTGTGATTTACTATACGAAAAAAACCGTCGAACACTTTCAAAGTGTCCGACGCATATGTTGAAAGAAAACTTATTTTTCTAAAATATATACCGCAAACCCACCCGCGCCTGCCAGCGAGAATCCAAGCTGAAATCAGGCGAATACGTAGATTGTAAACTGGTATCGAAAGAGTAGGTTGGAACACCATTTTCATCTACCGTGACCCCGACAGGTTGTGTATTGATCGGCAGTTGTTTCACATTCCAAGAAGAACTCAATAGATTACCAAAGTTCACGACATCCAGACTCAATTGAATGGTATTGATGCGTGTGCCGACAGCAAAATTGAAGTCTTGCAAGATTCTGAAATCCCAACTGCTGTACCAAGGTGCGATACCCGCATAACGCTCGGAATAGCTTCCTCTGTTTTCGCTCAAATACTCATCTTGCTCGATGAACGCGCGGAAAGCTTCCCGTTCTGCATCACTCGCCCAGCTTTGCTGATCTAGTTCTGCATCCGTTGGAATATAAATCAAGTCGTTCAACACTGAACCATCGCCGTTGATGTCACCAGAATACGTATAGCTGTGACGGAAATCAGAAGTAAAATCGCTTAAAGTAGTTCCAGCGTTAGCAAAGGAAAAGAAGGTAGAAATGGTCGTGCCAAATTGCTTTTGCGCACCATAAGTAAAAGTATGGTAAGCAGAACCCAGGAAGCGATGACGATTACCATAGATAGAAGTAGCTGCCGTTGGAACATTGACGTTTCCTAATGCTGGATTTCTATCGAAAGCATCAGAAGAAATCTCTGCATCAATGGAAGAAGCATCCTTCGCATCCAAGAAATTATAGCCTAGCATTAGATTCAGACCATTTTCAAAACGCTTTTGAATCTGCACGCTCGCATTAAAAGAGTAACCAATATTCGTGTTCAAATAAACATATCCAGAACCAAAAAGTGGACCGCCAAATGGATCTAAAGCATGATCGTCAAGAGTGTAAACGGGTCTATTGTCCGCGGGATCATTCAAAGTACCGCTAGGAGGACGCAAGCTATGATTGGCTACAAAAGGCGCTTGCAAATCTTTGGTGTAAATCAAATCAATGGTCGTAGTCCAACCGTCTCCAAAAACCTGATCGTAGCCTAAATTAGACCGCCAAACTTGTGGAAATTTGAAGTTTGGATCGGTAATGTTGTAGAAAAACCAATTAGGACTTGCCACCTGACTGCCCAACCATACAAAAGGCAAACGCCCCGTGAATAGACCAGAACCACCACGCAACTGTGTCTTCTGATTCCCAAAAACATCATAGTTGAAACCTACGCGTGGAGAAAAAAGCGGAGCTTGAGAAGGCAAAACTGTTTGATCGTAAGTGACTGGATTGCCCTCTGCATCATAGTAAACGATAGAAGGATCGTAACAACAATTGCGATCTGGTTGTATATTTTCTTCAATTTTTTCTACGGTGTTGAAGTAAAGTGGCATATCCACTCTCAAGCCATAAGTGAGTGTAAATTTACTGCTCGCCGCCCACTCATCTTGTAAATAAACTGCCAACTGCCCTACCGCAGATTCTGCTAACGCCCAACCGCTCTCAAGATCAAAACCTTCATCTCCACCATTATCCGAAAAGGTCTTTCTGGAGCCTTCCACTAAAGCATCTAAAAAACCTGCATTCAAACTATCCGAAAACTCCTGGATACTATTAAAATCTCTGGAGAAAGGCGTGCCCGTCACAGGCACAATTCCGAATACGCCTGCGTATGCTCCCAAGTTGAAGGAATTATCAAAATCAAAACGGTCTAAACTAGCCCCAACCGTAAAGGTGTGGTTGCCAGCATATATGTTGAAGTTATTCGTGAATTGAAAAACGTTCTGATTGAGGCGATTGTGAATAGAAAAAGGTTCGTGTCCCGCAATGATGTAGCGAATGCCATCCTTGTTGACATTAATGCTAGGGAAAGGTTCAGAAAAAGGATCGCGTGCATCCCGGAAAGCGGTATAGCCAACTTGCAACTTATTGGAGGCTTTGTTGCCAAAAATGGAACGTAGCTCCAATATACCAGACTGAATATCATTATTGATGCGATAACCAGAATTTTGGAACTGCAAAGTCGTCAAATCTGGTCCACGTCTTCCAATGGCAGAAGGGTGCGCAGGTTTGTCTTTAAAGGCGTTCAAAAAGTTATAAGTCGCTGTCAAGGTGTGACTTTCATTGATCGCCCAATCGAATTTGAAAATACCTTTCGTACTTTCCGTATCGTGCAAATAGCCTTCGTAGCTTCCCGTTTCATAACCGTATCTTTCATTCAAAAGACTACTCACCAGCTCTAAATCATTCGCCTCTACTCTCGATACATTCTCACCTGACAGGTTCGTTCTGTTGGCGATAAAAGTGGTGCCTAAATCCGTTCGGTTATCTACTTCAAAATTAGCAAAAAAGAACAGTTTGTCCTTCACCAAAGGTCCGCCCAAACTTGCACCAAATTGCGTTTGGCTCAAATCGGCAACCACTACTTCATCACCATTTACTCTTGCGCCTGTCAAATCTTGGTTGCGGAAAAAGCCAAAAACTGTTCCCTTCAATTCGTTTGTTCCTGATTTAGTTACGGCATTCACCGCTGCTCCTGTAAAACCTGCTTGCGTCACATCATAAGGCGCAAGCGAAACGTTAATTTGGTCAATGGCATCCAAGGAAATCGGCTGTGCACCCGATTGCCCACCAGGCGTGGCAGCATCTAGTCCGAATGGATTGTTGAAAATAGAACCATCCAGGGAGAAATTATTGAACTGGTCATTTCGACCACCAAAGGAATTTCCATCCGAAGCGGGCGTCAATCTAGTAAAATCCGAAGCCGAACGGCTAATCGTTGGCAAAGCATTCAACTGTTCGGCAGTTACGTTGGTTTCTGCACCCGTACGGTCGCTACTAATTAAGCCACCAGCCGTTACGGTTACACCTTCGAGATCAACTGTTCCCGTAGAAAGCGAAATGTACAACGGACGTCGTTCTCCCAGCTTCAATAAGGCAATGATTTCCTCTCGTGTTTCAAAACCCGTATAGGAAATACTGACTTTATAAGGTCCACCAACCCGTAAGTTAGGCAAGTTGAATCGCCCATCTTCGCGAGTAGTAGTACCGTAAAAAGTGCCAGAAGGTTCGTGTGTGGCGGTCACGGTTGCGCCAATTAAAGGTTGGTCGTTGTTGTCCAAAACCAATCCATTAATGCCAGCAGTCGTGACCTGTGCATGAAGAGATAGCCCTACCACGAAAAGCATCGCAGCGGCTAACGCGAGTTTAAGTTTCATCGTATGTTATTAGTATAAAATGATAGATTTAGACAATGAAGATTACATTCATTGACAGCCGCAAAGTTAACATATAGGTAGTTTATGGTTAACTTTAGATGTGATAAAAAGTACAGACCTGAAAACTTTAACTGATATTTCAGCGAAAATTCGCTAGTCCAAGCATTAAATCTAACCACCAATGGCATAAGATAGTCCAATGGCGTAGTAGGACTGCAATTTGCCAGCGTCTTCGACATTTTTGTTGAATGCCAACTGCTTATTGCGCTGCAGACCAAGCGTGAAACCTAACCCAATACCACCAACTAAATCAGCAATAGTGAAGGTGTTCGTCCAATTCCAAGTGGACAAGTCATTAGCAGAATAGCCTTGTGACTCATCCCCTTGATAAGCGATAAACGCTCGTAAATCAGACGTCCAATCCAAAAAATTGAAGAGTTCTCCATTGTAACCACTACTGAGTTTTGCACCAACCGAAGAAGAAAATTCATCGTTGGGATAGTTCCATTGCACGCCTATGGGATGAACAGATAAATAAAAGTCGCTATTGGGCGTCCAACTACTACCTAAGCTAGCCGTAAGTTGTCCAGGATTATTGAAAATGGAGACGATTTTTTCTTTTTCCTCGTCAATATTCAAAATTCCCGTTTGGAAAGCTGCTTCAAGAGATAAGGCAAATTCTTTGGAATATTTGTAGCCATTTAAACTTGAAATACTAAAATTACTAGAAGTTGAAATGAGACGAGTAGTTTCTGCTTCTAAACCTGTATTATCATCAATATCTGTATTCTTAACCCGTTGTACTTGAACGGCTGCATTTAAGCTATTTCTGGAGAAAATTTTCTTGCGATCATAATTAGCAAAGGCATTGAAACTGGTACTGTACGCTCTGGAATCGTTGTTTTCAATGGCATTGACAAACCAATTTCTAGAACCCGTAAAGTCCACACCTACAATGCCAGATAGACCCGTTTTCCAGCCAGGGAAAGATTGGATAACTTTACTCAAAGAATCTATTTCTTCGTTCAAAGCTTTTTGTGCCGCTCTCTTTTCCTTGCGCAAGTCCTTCAATTCCTGCAAACGTTCTTTCTGTGCAGAGCTGATAAAGCTGAAACCGCAGAGAAAGAGAATAGCAAAAAGTAGTTTTGAGTGTTTTTTCATTTTAGTAATAATTTTAGCATTTTTCTATTCATCTAAACACAGAAAGCTACCCGAGGTGTTCTTTTTCTACCCCAAAACTTTATCCAAATTATAAGCTGCACTAATCAATGCCAAGTGCGTAAATGCCTGTGGGAAGTTACCCAAGGCTTCACCACAAACACCCGTTTCTTCTGCATACAATCCCAAATGATTCGCAAAACTAAGCATATGTTCAAACATCAAACGTGCTTCTTCCAAGTATTCGGGCTGATACTGTCCTGCACGCGCCAAGGCTTCTACCATCCAGAAAGTACAAATATTGAATGTGCCTTCTTCGCCTTCCAAACCATCGGGCGATTGCGATAAATCGTAGCGGAAAACGAGATCATTAGAAACCAAGCCACCATCTTTTACAGGGCGTTTCATCGCATCGAGCATCTGCAACATTTTAGGATCGCTTGGTGACATGAAGAAGGTCATCGTCATTAGTAGATTGGACGCATCCATAGCTTCGTTTTCGTAGGATTGAGTAAAAGTCTTGCGCTCTTTATTCCAACCTTTTTCTAGTATTTCTTCATATATCTCATCGCGTATTTTGAGCCATTTTTCTCGATCAGAAGGAAAAGAACGTTTATCCGCTAAGCGCACTGCTCGATCCATTGCTACCCAACTCATTAGCTTGGAATAGACGAAGTTTTGGTCGCCGCCGCGTACTTCCCAAATGCCCGCATCTTTGCGTTGCCAATTGTCTGCATTCCAATTTACCAACTCGCGTAATTCTACCCAAAAATCATGTGAAATCGGCTCGCCATATTTATTAGACAAATAAACAGAGTCCATCAATTCGCCATAAATATCCAATTGCAATTGATCGTAAGCTCCATTTCCAATTCGGACAGGCGACGATTTTTTGTAACCTTCCAAATGATTGAGTTCTTGCTCCTCCAAATCGCTTTCGCCATTGATGCCAAACATGATTTGTAGAGGTTCGTCGGGCTTACGCTCTTTCACGCGTTCTTCAATGAAGTGCATAAAACGATTCGCTTCTTCTGTAAATCCAATACGCATAAACGCATAGACCGTGAAAGCGGCATCGCGTATCCAAGTGTAGCGATAATCCCAATTGCGTTCACCACCGATGTGTTCAGGTAAGCTGGTCGTCAACGCAGCCAAAATCGCGCCTGTTGGCTCAAAAGTGAGCAACTTCAAAGTCAAAGCAGAGCGATAAACCATTTCTCGCCAACGCCCTTTGTAAGTACATTGCGATAGCCAGTTGCGCCAATAATGAATCGTAGTATGGAAAGCAATTTCTTCTTGTTCAATTTGCGTTTCAATTCCTTTAAAATCAACTTGTTGTGAAAATAAAAAATGTACGGTTTCGCCTTCTTCTAAAGTGATTTCGCAATCAATTTTATCTTTTTTTACCTCCAAATCTCGACAACTGTACAAACTCATTTTTAGTTCTTCGGATTCAAAATGATATGCACTTTCTTCTTTTTTCAAACTTGGCTTTATTCTCGCGTAATCAAAAGCAGGCGCGCAAATAACACGCAAAGTAATCGTACCGCGCATCACCCTAATTCTCCGAATGATGCAATTATGTTTTGCCAGTTCATTATCACCAACAGGCATGTAATCAATCAATTCACACGCACCTTCCGCAGTCATAAATCGAGTGACCAATACATTCGTATCCTGCCAATAAAACTGTTTACTGGTGTAGTCTTCTTCCTTAGGCTGAATGGTAAAAGTTCCTCCTTTTTCATCATCCAAGATAGCCGCAAAAACACTTGGATGATTGAAATGTGGATAGCATAACCAATCCAAACTGCCCGTTTTGCTGACCAAAGCAGCCGTTTTCATATTGCCAATGATGCCGTAGTTTTCAATTGCTTGATAGGACATAGGTCGAGTTGTTTATTTGTTTAACTGCTTATTTGTTGATTTGATGATGATAATCAATAAGTTGTATCAAAATTATCCATCAATTGCTTGATAGGATATAATATAGAAAAGATAGTCTGGCGAAGAATGGTGAAGTGCTCAGTTGGAGAAAGACGATATGTTAAGTTTCCTAACTTAACATGACTATTCCTTCGTCTCCTAACGAGGAAGCAGAAGTAGCCAAATTAGTATAGTTCATTTTCCACACAACAAAGTCGCACTTAATGTCGAAGAAAGAACGCGAGAGTAGACTGGATGTTTGATTAAAAAATCCGTCACCAATTTATCAAATCCGACTAATCCGCGCTTCAATCCTATTTCAGCGAAAATTCGCTAATTCTTACTCCAAAATGATGTTTTTCTCTAAAGTATTCCTTTAATTTGTAGTTCAATCAAATCAAACTATCACCAAATAAAATTTTGAGCTATGGCAGATCAGTATGTAAGCATGAAAAATATTCGTCATTTGTTGTATGAGGTGCATCAGGTAGAAGAATTGTTTGGGCGCGAGCGCTTTCAAGACTACGACAAAGATTCCGTGAATATTTTTTTGGATGCCGTAAAGGATTTCGCAGACACTGATTTCTTTCCTTATTTCCAAGAAATGGATGCTGATCCGGTACGCTACGAAGATGGTAAAATCATTGTACATCCACAGATTGGAGTAGCGATGAAAAAGAGTGGAGAAATGGGTTTGATTGGTGGACACTTTGATTACGAACATGGCGGTTTGCAACAACCCAAAATGGTGCACGCAGCAGCTTATCACATCTTGGACTGCGCAAATAATAACGTCTCTGGCTATATGGGCTTAGATGAAGGCGCAGCCAAATTGATCGTCAGTTTTGCGAGTGATGAATTGATTGAAAAATACGTCCCCAATATGATTGCAGGTAAGTGGGGCGGCACGATGTGTTTGACTGAACCACAAGCAGGTAGCTCACTTTCCGATGTAGTCACTTCCGCTACGCCGCAAGGAGATGGTACTTATAAAATACAAGGTCAAAAGATATTTATCTCGGCAGGCGACCACGAATATGTAGAGAATACGATTCACTTATTGCTGGCAAGAATTGATGGCGCACCTGCTGGAACGAGAGGTATTTCCTTATTTATCGTTCCTAAAAACCGCATTAAAGAAGATGGTTCTTTAGAATCGAATGATGTCATCACCGCAGGTGATTTCCAGAAAATGGGACAGCGTGGCTATGCGACGACGCACTTGGTTTTTGGTGAAAGTGAGGATTGTGTAGGTTATTTAGTAGGCGAAGAACATCACGGTCTAAAATATATGTTCCAGATGATGAATGGTGCGCGCATTGCAGTCGGTTTGCACGCCACTTCCATGGCAACAGCGGCGTATTATGCTTCTTTACAGTACGCAAAGGAACGCCCACAAGGAAGACGCCTCAGCAATGGTGGGCAGAAAGATGTTTCTAAAGAACAAACCCTCATCATTAATCATCCGGATGTGCGCAGAATGCTGTTGTTGCAAAAAGCAATTGTAGAAGGTGCGCTTTCTTTGATAATGGAAGTTTCTAAATATGAAGACTTAGAAGAAACGAGTGAAGGCGAAGAAAAGGAGAAGTGGAATTTGCTACTAGAAGTGTTGACGCCCATCGCGAAGACCTATCCTTCCGAAATGGGTTTGACTTCCATTAGTAATGGCTTGCAAGTTCTGGGTGGCTATGGTTTCTGTAGTGATTTTCCATTGCAACAATACTATCGCGATATCCGAATTACTTCGCTCTATGAAGGAACAACGGGCATTCAATCTTTGGATTTATTAGGTCGAAAAATGACGCTTCGCAATGGTAAAGGTTTGCAATTGTTGGCAGCAGAAATCCAGCAAACCATCGAAGCCGCAATGACTTTTGATGAATTAAAACCTTATGCGAAAAAATTGATTGCGAATCTGCAATTGAACCAAAAAGTGCTCGGCTTCTTGATGCCTTTTGCGATGAAAGGAGAACACGAACGTTTCCTCTCCGATGCTACCATTTTTATGGAATTGATGAGCACGACCGTAATTGCTTGGCAGTGGCTGAAACTAGCAACCGTAGCGAAGCAAAAATTGGTAATGGGCAATGGTGAGCAACAAGACGAATTCTACGAAAGTAAAGTTCACACTATGAAATTCTTTTACAAATATGAGTTGACCAAAACAGCAGGTCTGGCAGAAACAATTATGAGTGAAGATGTGCTGACTTTGGCAGAGGAGAAGGAGTTAATCGGCTGAAAAAGATAGCAAGCAGAGTTGGCAGAGGTAAATTAATCTCTGCGGACTCTACGTGAAACAATTCAAACATTCTCACACTCAAACACTCACTCATTCACCGATGAACACACCACTTTGGGGCATTGACCTAGGCGGCACAAAAATAGAAGGCGTCGTCCTGAAAAATGGCAATTCCTTAGAAACATTAGCGCGTCCGCGTGTTCCTACAGAAGCCAATCAAGGCTACAAGCACATCGTCAATCAGATTGTTCACTTAGTGGAAAAAATGAAAGCAGAGACTGGTCTGCAACCCAAAAGTATTGGCTTTGGTACACCTGGCTCACTTGATCCAGCGACCCGAACTATGAAGAATTCTAATACGACTTGCCTCAATGGTCAGCCGTTTCATCGCGATTTAGAAAAACATTTGGGCGTTCCTGTTTTTCTCGCAAATGATGCAAATTGTTTCGCAGTAGCAGAAGCCAATTTGGGTATCGTTCCCGAAGCGGTTCCTGACGCAAAAGTCGTTTTTGGAGTAATTATGGGAACGGGTGTTGGCGGTGGCTTAGTCATAAACGGACAAGTCCTCAATGGAAAAAATGGAATTGGTGGCGAGTGGGGACACAACTTCTTGGATGCTTCGGGCGGCGATTGCTACTGTGGAAAATCAGGTTGTGTGGAGCAAGTGCTATCTGGTCCTGCTTTGCAACGCTACTACGAAAGTCTGACTGGCGAAAAGCACAGCATGAAACAAATCATTCAGTTATATCATGCTAAAAGCGATAGTGCTGCTACTCAAACCATTGAACGAATGCTCGAGAAATTCGGGCAGGCCATTTCCGTTATCATCAATATCATTGATCCAGATGCAATTGTGCTCGGCGGCGGCTTGGGGAATATTGACTTGCTTTATACAGAAGGCGTGGAAGCCACTCGAAAGCATATTTTCAATCCCTTTCCTCATCATACGCCATTTTTGAAGCCTAAATTGGGGGATAGTGCTGGCGTGTTCGGTGCCGCCTTATTGACTTTAAAAGCGTAATTTTTTACCATAGTAGTCACAATAGTTGATTTCATATAGATCACATAGTAGATGTATCTAACTTTCTAGTAAAAAGCTACGTGAACTATATGAAAATACTACATGGACTATGGGTAAATAGTTGTTCAAAAACCGCTCAGCAGAGTGTTAGTCAAGCCTTTAGAATACAACAAAAAAGCAACAAAAAGGATAGCCAAAAAGAGTGGCACGACAGGCGACTTGATTTTATAGTTTAAGTCCTTCCCAATTTGCCAGTTCCATACTGGAAGCGCGATGATGAGCGAAGCCACGAAGTTCAGCAAGGCTTTCACAAAAAAAGGCACTACGAAGTAAGGATTCCCTACGGTCAAATAATGATAAGCCACTGCACCCAAAACCACCCAAATGCCCGCTTGCCATTTCCCTAATTTCCACAAATTGTAGAGGTAAAATATCATGCCCACCAATACAGAGAAAAACAGCGTAAAAGTCATGATGATTTTCTTGGAGTAGAGCTCGGGGCGTTGCTGCTGTTCTTCCCAATCGAGGTGATCTAAAATATTACGATTTTGCATAATATTTTAAACGAGTGAGGATTGGAAAGGTTAGTGGGATTTGATTTTTTGAGCATTTTTGAATTTTGGAAAATCATAGAACAATTTTCTACCTTGTCTAGTAGCAATGTGCGATCCCTTCCTCTTTCTTCGAGAAAAACTCTACAAATTGAATACTTACTTCCGACTCCACTTTGATAAAATACTCATTAAATACTCTTTCCGATTCCTAGAGATAGGAAGTTTCGTTTTATCAGCAAGTTCTACGCTATTCTCATCTTTCGTCCGAATGCCAATGATATGATTCAGGTTGATGATGTAAGATTGATGGCAACTAAACAATTGGGTATCATTCAAACTGATTTTATAATGTCCTAAGTTCTTAGCAACCGTAATCGTTCTATCTTCTATTAAATGAAAAGTCGAATAATTCCCTTCGCCTTTGATGTAAAGAATTTGGTCAAAATCAATAAGATCAAAACCGTTGGTGGAGACGAGTTTTAGTTTTTGTTCTTTAGCATTTTGTGCGCGTCCTGCCAAGTGTATCAACTGCTCTTCCAATTGTTGCTGTTTCAAGCGTTGGTCAATCCGCTGAATCGCGATTTTCAGATCGCTTGGGTCAATTGGTTTCAAGAGATAATGCACGGCATCCATCTTAAAGGCTTGCGCGGCGTATTCTTCGTGCGCCGTAATGAAGATCAATTGGAAATTGGTGTTGCCTAATTTTTCCAATAAATCAAAAGCATTATTCCTCCCCAAAGCAATATCTAAAAACACCAAGTCAGGAAACAATTGCTCTATCCAGTTTTTTCCTTCTTTGATGTTACTGGCTTCGGCTATGACCTTTACTTCAGAGCAGTAAATTTTCAATAGGCTTTTCAATCCCGAACGCGCGGCTTTTTCGTCGTCAATTACAATGGCTTTTATCATGATTTTTAAGTATTAAATCGTCAATTTAGTGGTTTCTGATCGGTAAGCCTAGCGGGATTGCTGAGCAGAAACTGCGACAGGCTTAGCAATCGCTCCATGCTTCCGCGCTTACCAATCCTTTAAGTGACGTTATCTCCAATTTCCTTCCTCCCTTTGATCTTAATAGTCACTTCTGTTCCCTCTATTTTCCCATTCTCATTCTCCATATTTTTGATCCTCACAATATCACTTACTTCCTCATTCAACAACTCCAATCGCTTCTTCGTCACCGACATCCCAACCGATTTGTAGCCCTTTCCATTTTGGGTTTCCCCATTTTGATAACCAATGCCATTATCCTTGATGGAAACCAATAGTTCTTCTTCCGAAAGTTGCTGAAAATTGATGCAAATCTTGCCTTTTTCAGGTCGCTTAGACAGACCATGCTGCACCGCATTTTCGACATAAGGCTGAATTAAAAGTGGCGGAATGGAAAAACCGTATTGATCTATACTTTCTGCTACATTGATCTGAAAATCAAAACCTTGTTCGAAGCGTTCTTGCTCTAGTGCTAAGTAATTTTCTAGCAAACTGACTTCTTCGGCAAGCGTGACCGAACCTTCCACAGAAGCATTCAGATTGTGGCGCACCAGTTTGGCAAAGCGTGCTAGATATTCCACGGCACTTTTTTGTTCATTGTCCAAAATGAAGTTCTGGATAGACGTCAAGGAATTAAAAATGAAATGCGGATTCATTTGTGCTTGCAAAGCTGCTTTTTCTAGTTTACTGACTTGCTGTTGGAACGCATTTTCTTTCTCTAGTTGCTGAATGCGACTGTGGTAGAACCAATAGACCAATCCTCCAATTCCAGCAATCGCCAACGTCCGAAACCACCAAGTCGCCCACCACGGCGGCAGCACTTCAAAAGGATAAAAAGTACGCTCACTCCAATAACGATCTTCATTTTGCGATTGGACTTCAAAGGCATACTTACCGCGAGGTAAAGCAGGATAATTGACCGTCAGATTTTGGGTGTATTGCCAAGGCGCATCACTTTGCAAACGATAGCGGTAAGGAATGCGTCCTTGCATTCGATAGTTGAGTGTGAGGTAACGAAATTCAAAGTTGTTTTGATCGTGCGCGAATTGATTTTGGCTAAGGTTAACCATCGCTTCATTATTCTTCACCCATTGCAAGATTGGCGCAGGCGATTCCTTATTTTCAGGATGCTCATAAAACTTTACCAAGCCCTTCGTCGTGCACAACCAAACTTGCCCTTTATAAGATTTGATCTGATAAATTTCATTGGAAGGCAAACCCGTATACGTTGTAAATGCACGCACCTCCACACCTTTTTCTGTCTGTATTATCTTATTCAAACCATTTAAAGTCGCCGCCCACAATATCCCGTTTTCATCCACATGCACATCTTCTAGCATATTAGAGGTCAAACCATCTTTCTCACTCACTTGCAGCACACTATCACCTTTCCAAAGCATGACTCCACAGCCTTTTGTACCAAAAACGAGTGTACTATCGGGAAGTTGGGTGATGGCTTCTACGCGATTTTTGAAGGCGGGATGGGATTGGTTTGGGGCGATGCGGCTGCTATCTTTGAATTCATACAGGCCATTGGCTTGTCCTAGCCATAGGCGGTTGGAGAAGTCGGTGTGGATGGCTTGGATTCTTTGGGATTTCATAATATCATTAGATAAAAAAAAGATGGAATCTATCTCTGTATCTATCATTAAAAAGTAGGAGTGGCTATTGGCGATTAAGTACTTTTTACTAGATAAATGAAAATTTTTTAAATCATTGGCTCTGCTTATTCTCGTGACACTGTCCGTTTTGTTATAATATCTAGTACGATACCATTCACCACTTTTTATATAGGCTGCACCTGCCCATAATTTTTCATTGAGTTTATTATAGAAAAGATCTGTGTTATGATAGCCTAGTAGATTACTATACTTTTTTAAAACCTTACTATTCTTATAGTCTATTAGACTAATAGTTCCTCCCTCTTGTCCAGTGTATAGAGTGCTATCATTTAGAATAGCTAAACTATTAACAGCAGTACTAGACAACCCAAACGGCGAGTAATAATTAAGTAATTTTGGATTCGCAGCATAGAAAATGCCATTTTCATGTGTAGTAACCCAATAATTTCCTTTAGAATCAGAGAGGAAATTAGTGACAAAATTGTCTTTCAAAAAAAGCTCGTATTGATTATTACAAACATCATTTACGCTCTCATATTTTCTAAGACCTTTCGATTTACCCATACAAAACCAAATAGATTGATCTTTGCCTTCGATAAATTCAACAATGCCAGAAAGGAAAGGAATAGCCCAGAGCAGTTCCCCCTTGAAAATACAACTTAGGGTATTTACTGTACTAACTAATAAATGTTCAGAGGATAAAAATATTGATTGAAAAGGAGAAACTCTAAGTACAAGATTATCTGTTGAAGGAATTCTTAGTTGGTAAAAGGTAGTGTCGTATTTGAAAATTAGCGTTTCAACAGAATCAATTCTATCTTTTGCACAAATAGAAATGTAGTCTTTGTGTTCATTTTTGTTTATTGGCGCCTTTACACTTGTTGTCAGCCCTCGCTGATAGTAAACAAATGTCGCAGCAGGATGTGACGATGTAATCAACGTATCATTTCCCAAACTGTCTACGGCTAATATTCCTACATTGTTTAGGCTAAAATAAGCGGTTCCACTTTTATCTATTTCTCCAAGTTCGACTCCTTTATAGTTTTCACTGTAAGCTAAGATTTTATCTATATGCGGGTACAAATAAATACTATCCTGTTCATAAATATAGGTTTCGCCTAGCATCGTACTCAACCAAATCCTACCTTTAGTATCTTCCTTTATTTTCAGCACCACATTATGCAATAGTCCTTGCTCTGCCCCAAATACCTCAAATCCATAGCCATCAAAACGTGCTGCTCCATTGTCTGTTCCAAACCACATAAAGCCTTTGCTGTCTTCAAAGACACAATGCACCTCAGGACTTGGTAGACCATCTTCTGTACCATAATTGCGGAAGTAGGGTTGAGGGTTTTGTTGTGCGAGGAGACCGTTGCACAAGAAAAGCAAGGCTAGTAAGAGGTGTTTCATTGGTGTTTTGTTTATCAACAGGCGTCGGGCCCCTAGGTAATCCGGCGAACCCAAAGCATAAAAAAAAAAACAAAAAAAAACAAAAAAAAACAAAATATATTATTTGTAAAAACAGGGAGGGGAGGGGGGAAGGAAGGGGGTGGGGGGGGTTTCAACCGAAACAAAACGAAATCAATATATTCCAAGTATTTAATTAGATCAAGGACTTAGTCAGGGGGATGGATTAGAAAGGGGAATCAGTCGGAGGAAGGAGGGGGGAGATTGAGAAAAGCGAAGGGATATGGAAGC
>JBCDFY010000061.1:0-30624 GCA_039176995.1 Bacteroidota bacterium | reverse complement strand
TTTCGATGGTGAGTTTTTGGATAGAGAAAGATTCTTGGAGCTGTTTTTGAAAACCAAGCTCCAAGAATCTGTCTCTCTCCGAAGAACCCCAAATGGACGAATTTTTATTTCATAAAAATTCGTCCATTTGAATTTCACTATTTCCAAACCGACTTATCTTTAAAAAATCGCTTGGCATCATAAATATCTTTCGGCAGTTCTTCTCCTGCCATTAAGTTCGGCGGATAAGCATTGCGGTATTTATCAAAAACATGACGATACAAATCCATATGTACAAAGGGCTGGCGATTGCGTTGGCGATACGCACCAATTGGAATGCTTGCCCCAACGGAAGTTTCCATTTGTGTGCCTGCGTGTGCCATTTCGTTACCTCTTGGATCATAAATTGCGCTGCCGCCTGTGCTTCCGCTGGATTCAAAAAATAAACCATTGTCTGGAGAAACGGCATTGTTGACAATTGCGGTGTAGAAACCATTGTACATGGCACAAGCTTGAATGTCAATCGGAGTGAAACCTCCTGTTGCTGTGCGTAGCATAATTTCTGCACCTTTCATCGCAAAGGCACGGAAGAGTTCAGGTTCTCTCTGCACCGAAGAAGTCGCAATATTTCCAATTGGCGTACGCGTAATTGGAATAATTTCGTCCTCTCCATACATTTCTACATAACGGTCTAGCACATCATAAATCGTTGTGGTATAGAGTTCTATGCCCGGGAAAACACCTTTGATATTCCGAGCTTTCCAATGTTTGGCAATCACTTCTCCTTTTGGGTTGATAATGGTTGTAATACTCAACAAATGATTCGGCCAGTCTTTGTCTTGTGCATAAGAACCAAAGACAATGTAGCAGCCATATTCCTTCGCTTTTGCTGCAATTTGCTCCGTTTCTTCGCCTGGAATTTCTATTGCAACACGCAATGCTTCTTTTCGCGTCCAGACCTTAAAGCCTGTAATTGGAAATTCATGAAAAAACAAAATATCGGAAGGCGCACTGAAATTAAAAGCTCGATCAATGCACAGTTTCATATGTTCAATGTTCGCTTGCAAACCTGGCTTTGGATTTTTTTCATCTACGCCACGTACTCTTGATTGCACGACGGTCAAGCGAATATTTTGCTTCGTCAATGGAACAGTTGGGTAAGTTCCGTCATTGTTGTATTTCAAATCTTCCTTGGAACTTGAAGAACTCAATAATTCTTCTCCTTTTTTGAAGCTCAATCCTGAAAGTGCGGCTGTCCCCAAAGCAGCACTATTGATAAAATTACGGCGATTGAATTTTTTCATGCGAAGTGTTTTAATACATGAAAGACACGCATAGAGTATGGCATTTTTCAAAATAGTTAATAAGATTAACTATTAACAAAGTTAATCTTTTACAACAAGATTGAAAAAGATTGTTTCAGCAATTTCACAATACGCCAAATTTTTCTGTGAAATCTTCTGTATTCGTATATTTTTTACTTCTGTATTGCAGTGAGAAAAAATGTCGATAAAAATGTTTGAGAGATACCTTCATTCAGATAACATGTAAGTACCCGGATATAAATAAATGGCATTTTTGACCGGGCAAGTTTTTGCATTTAGACAAGGCATTTTTTCTAGGAATAACCAGTTATTGCCAGAAAAAATAACATTCATGTAGTAGTGCCTGCAAAAAAGATTAAGTATCTTTTTAACGAAATGGACCGCTAGCATGAATGAACGAGCCCAAAGGGTAAAAATCTAGTGGACTTCTAAGTGAAAGAACCGCAACTCGGATAGGTAGCCAGAACCCAAAAGATGCCGTCATCAAATATTACTTTAATTGTGTCCAAGTACTTAAAGATTGAAATGAACCTAAGCAAGTAGCTCCATACGTTTTACCTGCAACGACTTTCGTATTCATTTACCTTTTTTCAAAAAATTGTTTTTGGAAATCACTTTCAAGCCCGTTTTTTGCTCAAAACGCTCTCTGGATTCCCCTGCAATCTTGGAAGCTCGATCTGCAACTTCTTTATTCTCCTGATAGCCTTGTGCATTTTCCTTAATGGCTAATTGCTTAGTCGTTTCTTCTGCCAAGATCGTGTAAACTAATTCCAAGGTACTCATGTGGTCTCGTAAATTTTGTTTCACCAAGCCCTTCAACATTTTATACTCTGGCACAGATAAATTGAAAGTACCTTTCATAATTTGGTTGGTCAGATGAGCATATTCTTTATCTTTTATCCCTCTTTCTTTCCATTGCTCTGTCAGCTCTTCTCGAACTGCAATGCTCCTCAAACGTGCACTGATCCAAGATTCATCATACCCCTTGTCTTTTAGACTTTCCCGAAGTCGATCCATCAATAATTCAGGATTTTCGGTCTCTTGCATTATCGTATGTCCTGCATTCGCTAAGAACAGTTTGAAAGGCTCGACAGATGGAGAGGGAATGGATTGAACAAGACGCAAGATGGTCTCTCGGTTTGCGCATTCAGTAGCTCTCTTCTTTCCATCTGATGCCTCCAGTTTCAACTTGTGACAATTTGTCACAAGTTGACTTCCTTCTTTTTCCAGTCGCTGCTTGAGTTTTCTCCAATAAGCAGAAGGGTTGGTACTATCAGTAATCGCGGCGATCACATCAATTAGAGAATACCAAGTTTCCCCTTCATGTTCTTGACAACGAATGTCCTTCTGGTTGAAATTAATGAGTTGCATAAGATTAATTTTTAAATGAGTCAATGGAATAGACGATTTACTTTACCACTATTATCTCTCCAACTTCAACACGGCATATTTTCCTTTATTCCAAGCATGAACCAAAAGATATAATTGCTTCGTACCATCTTCTTCTATAACCTGATGTGGCCAGACATGATGAATATTGGTAATGACTGGAATATCCAAATCTCCAGGAATGATGGTAGACACCAATTCTTTACCTGTATGCGCATAGATCGGTGCAGATTTCGTGTCACCTACCGCTCGCAAGGCATTGAAGAAAAAGTGCTCTTCTTTGTAGGATACATTACAAACCAAACTACCTTCTGGGATGTCTTCAAACATTTCTACGAATGCACCATCCTTACGAAACTTAATTACTTGTCCTGCCGCTCTATTGGCAACCAAAATATGACCTTCGTATGCATAAATTCCATGTGCGGTTTGGAATTGTCCAGGTGCTTTTCCTTTACCACCCCAAGCTAATCTGCCCCAATCCCAAGAGCCCTCTTTTTCTTCAATCGTCAGCACAAAATCTCCTTTAGAGTAGCCATGCGCTACATAGATTGTACCATCCAAGTAGGTGACGTCCGTTACGCCAAAATTGCTATCTCCAGATTTGAAGAAATCATTGGCGGGTACGAAATCGAACTCTACGCCTTTGGGTTTTAAAACATCACTGACAATTGTGCCATCTAAATTTAGTATCAAAACCCTTTTGCCTTCTTGCGCCACGGCTAAGTGCTTCTTGCCTTTATGAACAAAGAAAACAATGCCATGAATATTATCTTTCAGGCGTTCATCCGAACCTATTTTTTTCCATTCTTTTAAATCGGGACTGATCTCACACAGACCATAACCTGGAATACCAGTGTAGATAATTCCCGTTTCTGGATCTTCATTAAATCCTCCGTGCATTTGCAGTTCAAATTCCTTGGCATCCTCTGGAAAAGCAGCAGTTAATGTTTCCTCGTAGGAAAAAACAAAATCGCCTTGTCCCGTCTTCAGCTTGAATTGATCGTTATCAGAAACTGTGGGAAGTGCTTCTCCGTGATGATGATTATTAGTGTGTGAATGATCGTGATGATGATGTTCAGCAGTACTGTTGGTTGTCATGACGGGTACATTCTCTTGACTTCTTTGCATCATAAAGGCGTAAGAAATTCCGATTAGAGCAGTTACGAATAAAATTTTAGTTGGTAATTTTTTCATTTTTTTTGATTTGAATATTAGTCAATCAATCGTAAGCAAAAAGATAATTGATTTAGATTTGAAAGAAATAAAGATTAAAAGTTTTGACCTATATTCTCTGTAAAGGTGCAATTTGTTGTACACAATAATGAAATCGTTATTCTGAAAACAAAAATTATCTCTCAAAATTATCTGATCTTGCGATTTAGTGTTTTGTGAGTGTGTTATAAATTCCCTTCAAAAGTGGACATAGATTAAAAAACAGATCATAGCATTCCCAAAATTCTAAAAAATGTGCGTCCTGCTGGATTTATAAAATATATATATTCGCAGGAGCCTTAAATTTATAAAACAATCACAATGAAATTAATAAGATTTGGGCAAGTAGGAGAAGAAAAACCTGGTATTGAACTCAATGGAAAATATTTTGATTGCTCCGCTCATTTTGAAGATTGGAATGGCGATTTCTTTAAAAATGATGGTTGGAATAAGCTGAGATTGCTGATTGCTGACCCTAATCAAGCACTTCCAGAAGTCCCTGAAGAAGCAAGATTAGGAAGCCCAATTGCCAGACCTAATATGATAATCTGTGTTGGATTGAACTATTCCGACCACGCCAAAGAATCGGGTATGGAACTTCCAAAAGAACCGATTGTATTCATGAAGGCAACTAATACTATGGTTGGTCCGAATGATACCGTAACATTACCTAAAGGACATAGTAAGGTCGATTGGGAAGTTGAGTTGGGAGTTGTCATCGGAAAGGATGCACTTTACTTAGAAAATGAGGCAGCGGTGGAAGCGCATATAGCAGGCTATTGTGCGGTGCACGATATTTCGGAACGCGCTTTTCAACTAGAGCGTGGCGGGCAATGGGTAAAAGGAAAGTCTTGCCCCAGTTTCAATCCAGTTGGTCCATACTTGGTACAAAAAGAAAATATAGCAGATGTTTCCAATCTGAATTTGCAACTTAAAGTGAACGGCGAATTGATGCAAAACGGAAACACGAAGAATATGATTTTCAGCCCGACTTACATCGTTTGGTACTTATCACAATTTATGAAATTGGAAGCAGGTGACTTGATTTCTACGGGTACGCCTCCTGGAGTTGGAATGGGGCAAAATCCACCTCAATACTTGAAAGATGGAGATGTTGTAGAATTATCCGTAGAAGGTTTAGGGAGTCAAAAACAGACTTTTGTATCCTACCAATAATCCCCTGAAGCAAAAATGAAAAACTTTAACTATAAACAAGCAATACTACTGATGAGACTGTTACTCTTTTTCTTTGCTAATATCCTGACTTGGACACTTACTGCGCAAGAACAAACCGCACCTGAGATCACGGGCGAACTTAAAAAATGGCATAAAGTTACGCTCACTTTCGATGGACCAGAGACTCGTGAATTACATGGCTACAATCCATTTCTTAACTATCGCTTAGATGTACTTTTCAGAAATGGGAAAAAATCCTACTTTGTACCAGGCTATTTTGCCGCTGATGGTAATGCGGGCGAAACTTCTGCAACTAAAGGCAACAAATGGCGTGTCCATTTTTCTCCCGATGAGATAGGCGAATGGCAGTACGAAGTCTTCTTCAGAAAAGGAGCGAATGTAGCTGCGTCCGATGCGAGAAATGCAGGAGAAAGCGGAAAATTTATGGATGGCTATCAAGGAACATTAAATATTGCTACAACAGATAAAACAGGTCGAGATTTCAGAGGAAGAGGACGTTTACAATTTGTGAATAAAACCTTCTTGCAGTTTGCGGAAACGGGCGAATATTTTCTGAAAGCAGGCGTAGATGCTCCCGAAAATGCCTTAGCCTACGCCGACTTTGATGGAGACTTTAAAACAGATGGTCGTAAAGATAATTTAGTCAAAACTTGGGCAGCGCACGCCAAAGATTGGAAAGAAGGTGATCCTACTTGGCAAAATGGTAAGGGAAAAGCACTGATTGGTGGCTTGAACTACTTAGCTAGTAAAGGTTTAAATGCCTTTTCTTTTCTCACACTGAATATAGCGGGAGACGACCAAAATGTGTTTCCGTATGTCTCTTATGACAATTACGAAAGAATAGATGTCTCCAAACTTGACCAGTGGGAAGTGCTCTTTGAGCATGCAGATAAATTGGGCATTTTCTTGCATTTTAAAACCTCCGAAGCCGAAAATCAAGGCTTACTAGATAATGGAGATGTTGGTGTACAAAGAAAGCTATACTATCGAGAATTGGTGGCAAGATTTGGGCATCATTTGGCACTCAATTGGAACATTGGCGAGGAAAATGGCAAATGGTCAGGTGCAAAACCAACGCCTTGGCAGACCACTACTCAGCGATTGGCCTGTGCGCAATATTTCTACGACCACGACCCTTATCGTCATCATGTGGTTATTCATAATGGACAAGCGTTCTACGATTTACTAGGTCCAGAATCAAAGTATACAGGGCTTTCTATCCAAACCAACAAAGCCGATTTTTCAAATGTGCACAGCGCAGTTCTGAAATGGAGACGACTTGCCAAAGCCAATAAAGTGGTTTGGGCAAGTGCAGTGGATGAGCCAGGAGATGCGAGTTATTCGCTAGTTCCTGATAAAATTAATCCCGATCATGATAATGCTCGACAGAATGCGCTTTGGGGAGCAATCCTAGCAGGTGCTTGGGGCGTAGAATGGTATTTCGGTTACAAGCACGAGCACTCTGACTTGAGTTGTCAAGACTGGCGCAGTCGAGATAAAATGTGGGATCAAAGCCGCCATGCATTAGAATTTTTTACCGAAAATGAGTTGCCCTATTGGGAAATGGAACCAATGGATAAGTTGACCAAAAATGATGATTTTATCTTTGCTAAAAAAGATCAGCATTATTTGATTTATCAAAAAATGGGCAAAAAAGAAGCTACCACTCTGCCTGAGCAAACAGGTAACTATTCCATTCGTTGGTGGAATCCCAAAACAGGCGAATTTGTTGGGAAGGAACAGAAAACAACGGCGAAAGGAGAATTGAAAATTGGTTTGCCGCCGCAGGAGGTAGAGAAGGACTGGTTGGTTTGGGTGAAGAAGTTGTAGGAATTGATACTTCTCAGATAGAGACGAATTCTTGTGGGGTTGTCAATCTGCGCAAATTTTAACGCGGAAACATCCACCAACACATATTTTGGAATAAAAAAACAAACAATGAGACTATTCCTGATTTTACTAGCCTCTTTCCTTTTACACAATTGCTCTTCTTTCTCCGAAGAACAACAAACCGAAATTCAAGCAGAAAAAACATCTCCCAACATCGTCATCATTTACGCTGACGATTTAGGCTACGGAGACGTAGGCGCATACGGAGCAGCCGATCTACCAACGCCTAATATGGATAAACTAGCCAAAGAGGGCGTTCAGTTTACCAATGGTTACGCGACTTCTGCTACTTGTTCGCCAAGCCGTTTTGCGCTCTTGACGGGTATTTATCCATGGAGGAACAAACGCGCAAAAATTTTACCAGGCACTGCACCTCTAATCATTGATATCAATAAAGAAACCCTGCCCAAGATGCTCAAAAAGCAAGGCTACACAACAGGTATTGTTGGAAAATGGCATTTGGGTTTAGGCGATGGAGTCGTCAATTGGAACGAACGTATTTCTCCTGGTCCAAACGAAGTAGGATTTGATTATTCCTACATTATGGCAGCGACTCAAGATCGTGTGCCAACGGTTTACATCGAAAATGGGCAAGTAATTGGGTTGGAAGCGGACGATCCGATAGAAATTGACTATACCAAAAACTTTGAAGGTGAACCAACAGGAAAAGACAACCCTGAACTCCTAAAAATGAAGTGGCATCACGGTCATAACAATAGCATTGTCAACGGTATTCCACGCATTGGTTTTATGAAGGGAGGAGAAAAAGCAAAATGGGTGGATGAAAATATGGCAGATACTTTCTTGGTTAGAGCCCAGCAATACGTGAAAGCACATATAGATGAACCTTTCTTTCTGTACTATGCTTTGCAGCAACCTCACGTGCCTAGAACACCGCACGAGCGATTTGTAGGTTCTTCAGGCATGGGACCTCGTGGTGATGTCATTGTGGAAGCAGACTGGTGCATTGGAGAGTTTATCAAAACTTTGGAAGGCGAAGACTTGCTTGAAAATACGCTAATCATTTTGACTAGCGATAATGGTCCAGTTTTGAACGACGGTTACTACGATGATGCAGTTGAAAAAATCGGGAATCATCAACCTTCGGGAATACTTCGAGGTGGGAAATACAGTCTTTTTGAAGCAGGAACACGAGTACCTTTTATTACTTATTGGAAAGGAAAAATTGAATCAATAAAATCTGATGCCTTGGTTTCGCAAGTAGATTTATTTTCTTCTATAGCTAGTCTAGTCGGCAGTGAAAGTAGAGCAAAAGATAGTCAAGATTTACTAGAAGCTTTTTTAGGAGAATCCGAAAAAGGACGAGAAAAGCTTATTCTGGAGGCAACCACTAGAACTGCTTACCGTCAAGGTGATTGGGTGATGATTCCACCTTACGATGGTCGAAAAGTCAACGAAAAAGTCAATATCGAACTTGGGAATTTAGATAATTTTGGGCTTTATAACCTGAAAGAAGATCTTGGTCAGCGAAAAAATCTAGCGCAAGAAAATCCTGAGAAATTACAAGAGATGATTACTGCATTTGAGGCAATTCGAGGAGACGAATATCGGAAAACAGAACAGTTGAAATTGAAGTAGTTTCATTTTACTTGATAAGATTTAGACTGGGCAAGTGCGATCAATTTTTAAAACAATAACGAACAATGAAATATATACTCACTACCTTCATTTTCTTTGCTTTTTTGTTTTCTACTACTGCACAAGAAACAAGTTCCGAGACTACCGAAGCAAACCAGTACTTCCAACCCGTCAAATGGCGCTCCATCGGACCATTTCGAGGTGGACGTTCGGTTTGTGCAAGTGGCGTACTAGGTGATCCTTTGACCTACTATATGGGCACAACGGGTGGTGGACTTTGGAAAACCACCGATGCAGGGCAGCATTGGAGCAATATTTCGGATGGCTATTTCAAAACGGGTTCAGTAGGTGCAGTGGCGGTCGCGTCAAGCAATACGAATATCGTCTATTGTGGGATGGGCGAACACGCACCACGCGGTGTGATGACTTCTTATGGCGATGGCGTTTACAAATCCAATGATGCAGGCAAAAGTTGGAAGCATTTAGGTTTGGAAGCAACGCAGCAAATTGCGCGCATCGTGATTCATCCTACTGATCCAGATATATTATATGTGGCAGCGCAAGGGGCATTGCACGGCAATTCCGAAGATCGAGGCATTTATAGATCCACGGACGGTGGCGAAACTTGGAAAAAAGTGCTGTACGTGAATGATCGAACGGGCTGCTCAGAGCTTTCGATGGATGCTCAAAATCCATTGGTATTGTATGCTGCAATGTGGGAACATCAGCGGTTGCCGTGGCAAGTGATTAGTGGTGGAGAAGGTAGTGGTTTGTACAAATCGGTAGATGGTGGAGAGACTTGGGAATTGCTCAACGAAGGTTTACCCAAGGAAAAAGGGAAGATGGCAATCTCGGTTTGTCCTTCCAATTCGGATAAGGTGTATGCCTTGATCGAAAGTGATTCTAATCAAGAAAAAGGCGGCTTGTTTGTCTCCAATAATGCGGGAAAAAGTTGGTCACGCGTGAGCAAAGATCATCGTTTGGTGCAGCGCGCTTGGTACTACACCGAAGTTTTTGCCGATCCTGAAAATGAAAATATGGTCTATGTCTTGAGTGCGCCTGCTTTACGCTCCATTGATGGTGGAAAAACTTGGGAACGCCTTTCTGGCACGCATGGTGACTATCACGATCTTTGGATTCATCCAAAAAATCCGACAAATATGGTCATCGCCAATGATGGTGGTGCTGCCATCACGTTCAATCGCGGCAAAACTTGGTCAACGCAGAGCAATATGCCCACCGCGCAGTTCTATCGCGTGACTGTGGATAGCCTTTTTCCCTACAATATATATGGTGGGCAGCAAGATAATACTTCGATCAAAATTGCGAGTCGTGCCTTGGGTGCTTGGGGAATCACATCTGCGAATTGGTCGCCTTCCGCTGGTGGTGAAAGTGCGTTTTTAGCCTTCGATCCCAATGATCCGCGCTATGTATTAGGCGGCAGTTATTTGGGAACAATTAATGTACTAGATACCAAGTCGAAAGCACGCCGAAAGATTATGGCTGCGCCTATTCAATATTTGGGTCGCGATGCTAGTGATATGAAATACCGCTTCAATTGGAATGCACCGATCATTCGTTCGCAGCATGAGGAAAACACTTTCTACCATGCCGCACAAGTCCTCTTGCGTACTAGAGATATGGGGACAACTTGGGAAGAAGTTTCGCCTGATTTAAGCAAAAACGAAAAAGCAAAACAAGGCAAAGGTGGCGCACCTTACACCAACGAAGCCGTAGGTGCAGAGAATTACGGAACGATTAGTTATGTCGTAGAATCACCGCACGAGCGTGGTACAATTTGGGTGGGAACAGATGATGGTTTAGTGCAATTGACGAGAGATGGTGGCAAGACTTGGCAGAATGTAACGCCTAAAGGTTTAGCAGAATGTCTAGTGAATGCGATTGAAGTTTCTCCACACGATCCTGCGACAGCTTACATTGCTACGACACGCTACAAATTTAATGACAAAACGCCTGCTTTATACAAAACCAATGACTACGGCAAGACTTGGACAAACATCAGCAAAGGTATTCCAAACAGTGCTTACACGCGCGTGGTAAGAGAGGATGACCAACGAAAAGGTTTGCTACTCGCAGGTACAGAAACAGGTATTTATATCTCTTGGAACGATGGCGAAAACTGGCAACCCTTTCAATTGAATTTACCAATTACGCCCATTAACGATTTGATTATCAAGCACAACGACGTGATCGTTGCGACTTCGGGACGTTCATTTTGGGTGTTGGATGATTGGGAATTGATGCGGCAATATGACGCGAATCAAGAACAATTACAATTGTTTCAACCCGCAGAAGTGGTATTGAGCAGTGGCGGAAGTTCCCTGAACAGCAACAGTTACAATGGCACAAATCCTTTGTATGGTGTCAATCCAGCGACGGGCGCAGTACTCTATTATCATCTACCAAAAATGGACGATAAAACGCCCTTGTCTTTGACGATAAAAAATGCAGAAGGACGCCTCATCAACACTTTCACTTCCACCAAAGATGCCAATTTTAAATCCTACGCAGGTGGTCCTCCAAGCCAGCCTACTTTGAGCTTGAAAAAAGGACTCAACCGCTTCGTTTGGGATTTGCATCATGCAATCATGCCTGGCGCACCAACTGCCTATATCGAAGGCAGCTATCGAGGACATAAAATCATTCCCGGTACTTATCAACTAGAACTCACTTATGGCGATGAAATGGTAAAACAGGAACTGCTCATACAAGCCAATCCCCTCTACCCTAGCACGATGGAGGACTACCAAACCTACGATGCCTTTATGCTAGAAATGGAAGCTGCGTTCACAGATATGCACCACAAAGTCAATCGGATTTATGAAGCTAAAACGCAGATCAGTAAGCTAGTAGCGCAAACTAAAAATGAAAAAATCAAAGCGCAAGGGCAGCAACTGCTCCAAAAAATGACGGCTTGGGATGAAGATATGGTGCAACGCAAATCCAAAGCCTACGATGATGTCGAAAATTTTCCTAATAAGTTCACCGCCAATTATCTCTTCTTGATTAATCATTGCGAGAGTGATTTGCCGCGTATTAACGAGGCGTCGCGGGAGCGGAGAAAGGAACTAGATCTGCAGTGGACGCAGTTAAAGGCTAGGGCGGTGGAGATTTTGGAGACGGATGTGCCTGCTTTTAATAAAGTGTTGTGGGAGTTTGGAGTTGGGGCGGTTTGGGTTGAAAAGTGAAATAAGAGTGTAGAAATTTTAGGACTGGAACGCGGATTAGACAGATTTAATGGATTATGGACGGATTTTTTTTTAGCAAAAATCGCGAAAAGATGACTACTACAAAAATGCTTCCCATGGATGAACTCCACCAAAAAGCTATGGAATTAGCAGATTTAGCTTATTCTGCTGAACGAAAAGGTAAGACGGAAAATCTTCAAGCTTTGTATTCAGAAGCTTTTGAATATGAAAAAGCCGCTGCTATGTTACTCATCAATGAGTATGATATGGAGCCTACTCGTTCTGTTTATTTTCGAAGTGCTGCCAGTTTAATTTACAGTTTGCCCAACATTAGTTTTGAGCATTTTAGAGCAGCAGAAAGAATGGTTGCTTTTGGTTTGTCGGGAAAGCCACCTGCTGCCATTGCCGATGAATTAAGGGATGTTTTAGAACATCTAAAAATAAAGTTCTATACGCAACAAGCCGAAGGCGAAAATTCCGAGCAAGAAGGAAAATTTGTTGCCGTCAATTTAAAGACTCGATAGTTTGAGTTTCTCTCTGCCATAATCAAAATATCAAAGGAAGTTTTGCGGAGCAGTTACTAATGAGTGTATTATATTATGAGGTAACACGGATTGCTGGTTAGATTCACAAAAGTATTAACCATAGAAACATTTAAATATTAATCAGCCAAAGGAATATTATGATATCTGATATCGAAAAATTACTAACCTATTTTGGTATTGAGAACTGGTTAGTTCAAACAATTGTAGCTATCCTGTTGCTCTGTTCTATAGGTTTTACTATAGTTCAAGCAATTATAAAATTCCTACAATGGTTGTATAAGGTCTATATAAATCGAAAGATTTCAAAAGACTTACATCCGTTTTATTCTTATTTAGAAGTAAACAATGCAACTAAATATTTTATTCCTACGAAGTTTCAAAATGTGCCTCCTTCTCAAGATGAAGAACCAGGTAGAAGTTATATAATTGCTGCTAAACAAAAATTAATTTCTTTATTCATTAAGAAAGCATTCAATCAATCTGTGGACGATGATAAATACTATATAGTACTAGCTGATTCAGGAATGGGAAAAACAACATTTATGATAAATTTATATCATAAGTATAAGTATGGTTTTAGATGGCCTTGGAGTGCTCGTCATAATATAATGCTATTTCCACTTGGGAATAAGAACTCATTAGATTACATACGTAATCTTGATAAAAATAAAAGAAAAAACACTATCCTTTTGCTTGATGCATTTGATGAAGATAATCAAGCTGTTAAAGACTACTCTAAAAGGCTCAATGAAATTATTGAATTGACTTGGGACTTTCGAGATGTTGTAATTACATGTAGAACTCAATTTTTTCCTGATAGCCAATCAGAACCCTATGAAACAGGAAGACTTAAATTTGGGCCTGATGGAGGTAAACACAGATTTAGAAAACTCTATATATCAGTCTTTTCCGATGCTGATATAAAAGCTTATTTAAAGAAAAAATTTAGCGTGTTCTTATTTTTAAGAAGCAAGAAATATTACAAGGGCTCTTCGTTGGTATCTCTCAGTCCTAACTTAATGATTCGACCAATGCTTCTAAACCATATTGAAGACTTGGTAAATAACGATACAGACTATTCTCATCGCTTTCAAATCTATCATACTCTAATCTCTGAATGGCTCAAGAGAGAAGCAAATAAACCAGGTATCGTTTCTAAGTACAAGAAAAGTGATGTTTATGAAAAGTTATTATTTGATTTTTCGAGTAAACTAGCGAAACAAATATATTTATTTGGCAACGATATTAGCAGACAAAAAGGAGTAGTCGGTAATATCGAAGATATAATAAAGAACGAAAAATTTATTCCAGATCTAGAGTTAAGTGAGCAAACAAGTAGATCACTCTTGAATAGAAATGCAATAGGAAAATATAAATTTTCACACAAATCAATTTATGAGTATTTTTTAGCAATACAAATCTTCGAGGATGAGGAATTTAGAAAAAGCTTTCGATTTGAAGAAAATCTAGATACTTGTAAATATTTTTTTAATGAAATGAGGTTACACCATCCTAGATACAGTTCTATTTATTTTGATGGTGAGGAACTCATTAAAATAAATGCAACGAAAATACGAGAAAGCAATACTAATCAGTCGAAAGGATTGAAGAAAGAAAAGAAATATTCTAATTTCATATTTACTTTTGGTAATACTGGAGTGGGGAAATCTACCTTATTAGCATCATTAGCAAAGCTTTTATCCGAAGAAACAGTAATGCGAATTAATCCATCAAACAAAATAGGAAGCTCTTTACTTATGGGCGAATGGATTCATAAACTGAAAAAGGGGAATTTTCCAGCTAGAACAATCAACAAGGATGTTGTAGAAGTTGACCTAGCAGCTGAATTCATTAAGGGTAATAATGATATCATTCCATTTACATTTTTGGAAATGTCAGGCGAAAGATTGAGTCAGATGAATATTATAAAAAATAATAATTCTGTAGATGAAGATTACGTGCATTACTTGGAAAGAAGTGATGCATTTATCGTAGTCACTGATATAAAAAGTGCAGACCGAGACGACTCAATGATTTGGCGATTTCTGTTATATCTCTCTAATTTGGATCGAGACAATGTTGCGATTGCTCTAGTAATTACGAAGTGGGATTTAATGACTTCGAATATCACTTTTAAAGAGTTCGTAAAAAACAATATGCCTAAGACTTATCTTTGGCTGACTTCAAATGGGTTTAATAAAGTTGTAGCATTTTCATTCTCTGTTGGATCTGTTTCAATTTCAGATCAAGAACTACCTAACAAAATTCTTAGTTATGATAGCAAGGACGCTAAAAAAATTGTACAGTGGTTATATGAAGTTCTATAAGAAACTATTAACAAGACACACAAACTAACATACTCACTTGAGTTTATAACCCACAACACCCGTCACTTTCCTTAGGCAAATCTCCTAACTTGCGTATTATAAAAACAAGATATTTCAGAATAAGAAAGATGTATAGCTAAACCAATTACAATCAGCATAGCAAATAGCTTAGTTGAAAGAGGGTGATGAATAATATATTCGCACCAACAGTATTCGCTATATATGGCGCGAGCAAGGTCGTTCATAGAAATAATTAACTTTTGTATTGAAAGGAACAGAAGACCTAGACCACCAAAGAACAGAACAAAAAACCCACTCTCCCCTCAAACCATAACAGCTCTATCTTCGCTTAATTACCAAACTAGGCGGTACAGCATATCGCCCAAAGTCTGCACCATATACTGCTATTCCACCTTCTCCTTTGGTTTCCAATCGAATGCTTAAGTAGCCTTTTTCTGCTGCTGCTGCTAGTGTGGATAAATCAACAGGAATGCGCTGCAAATAGCCATAAGAACCCGCTTCTCTCAGCCGACGATCTTTCAATTGGTTGTGCCAAGAAAGTACGCCTCTGTGATCGGCAGGATCGTCGGGCAGCGTGACGGTTGCTGCTAATTTTCCATCGAAAGAAATTGCTACTTCTGATGGGAACATCGTCTCGTCCGACATCGGGTAGCTATTCGGATTGCTGCTAGGATAGACGCGCGAACCTTTCATGTAGTCTTGATTGTCATCGAACTCGATTTGGTCTTTGACAAATAGTTCCTTAGCGGATACTTCGATCAAAAACTCCGCCGATGCTGCACCTTCCACCATGGTTTGCGTCACTGGAATACGATACTCGAAGTAGCCTTTGCCCGTTCCATTTACTTTTTTACCATCCATCACGGTCCATTGTTTTTTCGACCAGTCGGAAGCGTGAATCGTATTTGCACCAACGACTGAAACATCCACATTTTTCACCAAGCCTCTTCCGATCACTTCAAAGTTCATAAAATTGCGCATCAAAACCTCGCCTTTTGTATCACTTAGCTGAACCGCCAAAGTAGCAACGCCCGAGGTGGAAGGCATTATCAAACGCAATGGATTGAGTTGTTTTTGGAGATAAGGCTGATAAGCAAATTTGAATTCCCCCTTTTGAAGATTATGCGCTTCTCCTAAATAATCCATGTGACGCAGTTGGTAGCTCACCATCAAAGAGTCACCATGATCTTCGGGTGACATAGAAGACAAGAAAAATGGAATCGTAGTTTCGGAATTGCCTTTTACGGTCTTGGAAATTTCATTACCCAATGACAAATAAACGGGCGCGTGTAGATCATTCAGCGTCATGCCTTCCACAAAATCGCCCATGCCCGTTTCTTTCTCGCTTCGATCAAATCGCCAGTAGCCATTCCACTCATTGATGACATCGTGATGCTCTGTGTAGAGCCAACCACTCACTTTTGGATATTCTCGGAAAGAGTTCATCATTCGGTGGTAATCCCAACTCCAATCCACATCGCCTGTGCTACCGATATAGCCCCAAACATTACCACATTCAGAGTTAATGCTAGGCTGATTGCCTTGCGTAAAACCTTCTTCAAAGTCAAAGCTGCTGCCTGAATAGTTTTTGGCAGTCAAATTCTGTAAATAATCGTCCCATGCCCAGCCTGGCAAATAGGCGTGCCAAGAATAGATGTCGGTTTCGGTGTGTCCGCGTCCGCAGCAAATAGAATTGTCTTCCACTAGGCGCGTTGGGTCAAGCGATTTGGCAAGATAGTACATAGAAGCCACCCACTGTTGCGTTTCAGGCAGATAGCTGCGTTTCGTTTCGCCAGTTTCTGGATCAGGTACGCTAGAAAATAAACCCCAAGTTTCATTGAACACAATCCAAGAAAAAATGGAAGGATGGTTGTAATCTCGCTTAATCATTTCTTGTAGGGTGTAAGTCGATTCGTCCCGCATTTTTTGATCGGGTTCACCCCAACTGTTCGGTAAGTCTTCCATCACAAGCAGCCCCGTTTTGTCTGCCCAATACAGTTTACGCGGCACTTCTACTTTGATATGAGTCCGAATGCCATTCAAGCCGATGGATTTACTCCGCATGATTTCTTCCTGCAAAAACTGATCGCTTGGGAAGGTGTAAAAACCTTTGGGATGATAGGATTGATCGAGTGCCAGTTGCAAATAAATGGGTTCGTTGTTCAAAGCGATATAAGGAATCTTGGTATTCGGTAAATTCATCACCGAAATTTTGCGCATTCCGAAATAGGTATTCACCACGTCATCTCCGACTGTTGCTTTCGCCATGTACAAATAAGGATCATCCAAGTCCCACAAGCGAGGAGAAGGCAAATCGACATAGAAAATGTGCTTGCTTTTACCTTCGGGAATTTTCGCTTCTTTTTTGAGCGTTCCATTAGGCGTTTCGATAGCTAGTTGAAGCGTCATTTCTTTGGCAGTCGCTTGCTCCAAATAAGCTTCCACTTTCACTCTTTCTTTATCAATATCAGGCGAAAAATGAACGGCCTCTAGATAGTTTTGACCACGAGCCTCTAGATAAATTGTCTGCCAAATACCGCGAGCGTTGCCGTATCCTTGTTTGCCGTAGAGTGTAAAATCGCGTCTTGCATCATCTACTCGAATGACCAGATTTTGTGCTTTTCCATAATTCAAATGAGGTGTTAATTCAAAAGAAAAAGGCACGTAACCACCCTCGTGTCGCCCGATCATTTTACCATCCAACCAAACCGTAGTTTCCCAATCCGATGCGCCGATGGTGACAAAAGTGCGTTTACTCTTCCAAGTAGCAGGCACTTTAATTGCTTTTTTGTACCAAGCAATATCCGCATCATCGCTGACGCCTGAAAGCTCCGAACCCCAAGGAAAAGGCACTTGAATATTGAGTGGATAGCGTTTTTTACCATTCTGCCAATTTTGGCTCATTCCCACATTTTCAGCATCAAAAGCAAACGCCCATGCTCCATTGAGATTGATCCAATCTTCGCGCTCGAAGTCAGGACGTGGATGTTCAGGAAGTGGAATGGTTTGAGCAGATAAGGTAATGATTTGAAAAGTCAAAAAAAGAGATAGAGCAAACAGTAGCCGCAAAGACATGTTAAAGTTGTTTTATTTTAAGCTGATCGTTTCGTTGCTCAATGTAAGGAATTATCGGCGATTCTTCGGACTCATTGAAATACCAGTCGAGTAGTGGTTAATGCCCACTACATCTAGCGCATTGCTCAATAGTGAAACTACACGAAGTAATACCAACCGATCAGTGAGTGTGCATATGGGTTTGGGCAACACTTTTATTCAATTGAAAGACTACAAAAATGCCGTAAAACACTTGGAGTATTCCAAAAATATTACAGCAGCCAACGATTTTGATGGACTACTACCCAAAATCTATGAATCGCTTTCTGCTGCTCACTAAGCGGTTGGTAATCTAAAGCATAGCTTAGCTTAGCACATTTCAGAACCTTTAAACAACTAGAGGATCAGGTTTCTAATACAGAAATCGGCAATCGCTTTTCTGAACTTCAGACCATATACGAAACGGAAAAAAAGGAAGCAGCAATCGCCTTGCAAGCAGAAGAAATGAAAGCCTTGAGTGCGCAGGCTGAGAGTGACCGACTTGCCAGAGCGATTTATGGCATTGGGATGTTTTCTTTTTTAGCCATTTCAGCTTTGCTCTATTTTGGTTTTAAGCAGCGCATCAAAAGAAATAAAATGGAGCGCGAAAAGCAGGAAGAAATCTATAAGCAAGAATTAGCGTTCAAAAAGAAAGAATTGGCATCGCACACGTTGCATTTGGTTAAAAAAAACACCTTTTTACAAGAGCTGAAGGAGGACTTAGATCAAGTCAAAAAATCTCCAGAGTTATTTAAAACAGAGTATAAACGATTGGGAAGATTGTTGAATCAAGAGAGCGCAGAGGATGAATACTGGGAAATTTTTAAATCCTACTTTTCAGAAGTTCACAATAATTTTGATAATAAGTTGAAGATGGTAGCAAATGATGTCTCCGAACACGAAATCCGCTTGGCTTCTTTTCTTCGGATGAATCTAAGTACGAAGGAAATTGCTTCCATCTTCAATGTCTTGCCAAATAGCATTCTGAAATCTAAATATCGGTTGAAGAAAAAATTAGCCTTGACGAAGGAAGATGATTTGATGCGTTTTTTGAATGAGCTTTGAGATTACTGCTACAAATTTTGAGCCTCATTTTTCACCCATTCTTTCTAAAAATGTTCTAATGACTTGCTCTCCTACCTGATTACCAACCCTCAATCCTACCTCATTATCCGTTCGGAAATGGACGCCTCCTTCAAAACGGGATTCAGAACACTCTTTTGCCATTTCCTGAAAAAATTGTTCGTCTTGTGGAAAAAGGAAAGACAAAACTCTAGCAATAGAGCCTGCTACGGTCGTATGTCCAGCAGGATACCCTGGGAAGTTGGGAGTATCTATTAAGATAGGTTTAAATGTTGGATCATATTGAAACGGACGAATACCCCAATAGTGATATTTACCATCCCACGCTGCGATAATGCCATCGAATCGAGCGGTATGGAATACCGCACCCGCAAAAGCAGCTTCGAATGGATCCAGGTCATACTCTAATATTTTCCGTTCCAGGAGATCATCCCAAACGGGCGCACTTTTCCATTTCCATGCGATGGTACTGGTCTGATGTATAGCATTGAATCTACGAAGCTCTTCCATATCTTTTGTCCAATCAGTTGGTGGTGGAGCAGGTCTGAATTGATCTGGACTCAATAAGGTAAGTGGTTTCCATTGGCGCTTCATAGGATCCCATTTACTGGGCTCTCCTGACCAAAGGCTATCTGCATCAGGTACTTGTCCCTCCCAGATACGAGTCGTTCGATCTGTCTTAGCATATTCGATGTATTGGCTCGCAATTTTTTGACCAATGGTAATGCCTTTTTCTATATCAGAAGGTAGCTGAAGTCCAGTTCTTAGGCGTGCTTCTTTAAATTGCGCAAGAAGACTATCCAGATACGATTTTCTCTCGGGAAAATAATATCTAATTATTTCCTGCGCAGCACCTGCGGCTGCGCTCCATTCACAGATAAAGGTGGAGTAAGTTCTTTCATCACCTAATGGCTGCACATCAGAATTTTGTTGAAATGGAGGTGTGGTTTGATACTTTCTTTTATGCTTCCATACTGCTGCTAGGGCATCATAAATCGAGAGATGCAACATAACCACCCGACCCCCATTTTTGTGTCCTTTTTGAGACCTGCTGACTTCCATCATAATCTGATGCCAGCGATAGGAAGGATAGGAAGCATTCCAGTAGTTCATAATTCTGATGTCTTCTTCATTTATACCTTTCTGTGATTCAAGTATTTTCGTAATTTCTTGTTTGACTTCGCTAGTATTTTGTGGCGAAAAATCGTCCTCTAATTGAAATTTAAAGGACTGAAAATCATCTATTTGCACCTGAGCAGTGGCTGATACGAGGAAAAATAGAAACACAACAAAATTGAGATGCTTTAATATTTTAATTGAACTTGATGAAATGGTCATGACATCTTTCATTGACAATGCGAATGATAAAGTTAAAGTGATTGAGAGTTAACAATGATAGTTTTCACCTAGTTTAATTTCAATCAGGCGAGATAGATTATCAATCAGTTAAAAAAGGAGATTTTATATCTTGCGATACAAATAGTCTACTCTTCAACGCCAGGTAAAATAAACTTTGTGTCATCCCTTATCCGCAAAATCAATATTCACTTCATTATCCTCCACAATCAAACAGAGTGCCGCAGCGATAAGCATAGAGACCCCTCCAATAATGAGCGCAAATACAGAAACATTATCAAAGAAACTCTTCAAAATGAATCCTAAAATACCAGCAGCCACTATTTGAGGAATCACAATAAAGAAGTTGAATACGCCCATGTAATAACCCATTTTATTCGCGGGAAGAATACTGGATAGCATCGCATAAGGCATAGATAAAATGCTTGCCCAAGCAATCCCTACTCCAATCATCGAAACCAATAGCATCGTTGGGTCAGTGATAAAATAGATGGAAAATAAGCCTAATGCACCACAAGCTAAAGCTAGCAAATGCGTTACTCTTCGACTGGTTCGTTTGGCAATAAAGGGCAATAGAAAGGCAACCAGTGCTGCTATACCGTTGTAAATTGCAAAACAGATGCCGACCCAATCTGCGCCTTCGTTGTAAGCAGCAGAAGTCGTGTCCTCTGTACCATAAATGTGGCTCGTCACCGCAGAAGTGGTATATATCCACATAGAAAATAAAGCAAACCAGGAAAAGAACTGAACTGCAGATAATTGAACCATGGTCTTCGGCATTCTGAAGATTCCTTTGAAGGATTCGATTAAACCATCCCAGATACCTTCCTCTGCATTTTCTGCTTTTAATTTTTCAATATCCTCGGGTGGGTATTCTTCCGTGTTGAAGACTGTCCACATCACTGCCAAAAAATAAGCAATGCCACCTACATAAAAAGACCATTTCACAGAATCTGGAATGCCTCCATCCGCAGCGATATTGCTCAACCCAAACCAATTGGTAAAAACATAAGGAAGCGCTGATGCGACAACTGCACCTATCCCGATAAAGAAACTCTGCATAGCAAAACCACTGGTTCTTTGTTCATTGGGCAACATATCTCCAACAAAAGCACGAAAAGGTTCCATGCTAATATTGATGGAAGCATCCATCAACCAGAGCATAATCACCGCCATCCAGAGTGCCGTGGAATTGGGCATTAAAAATAATGCAATGGTTGCCAATATCGCTCCAATGGCAAAGAAAGGTCGCCTACGTCCCCATTTAGAGTGCCATGTTCGGTCACTGTAGTAACCAATGATCGGTTGAACCAATAAGCCTGTTACTGGAGCAGCTAACCATAAAATGGGCAACTCATCTTTGGAGGCACCTAGGGTTTCAAATATTCGGCTGACATTAGCATTTTGAAGGGCAAATCCAAATTGGATACCTAGGAAACCAAAACTCATGTTCCAGATTTGCCAGAAGGAAAGTCTAGGCTTTTTTGAATTGATAGATATGGAAGCCATTTTTAAATGTTGGTTTTATTTGTTCTAAGAAAGAACAAGAATCGTTTTGTTCACTTGACAATGATAGTACTTTTTTCTTTATTCCTGTAGACCGAAAATGATAAACACTGATTTTTACATCTTCGCAATTTATAGCACAAACAAACTATCTGCCAAGCTCTCATTCACTTCAAAATCTGTCCAAATAATATCATTGGCTTTTTTGCCTTTGTAGAAGAGTTCCACTTTGCCTGCCTGAAACCAATTGTACGCTTCTTTTGTGAAGAAATTGGAGTAAATCCGCTCATGCCAGCCGCGTGGTGTCTCAAAACCTACGCGCACGATCTTGTAGTCGTTTTGGGTGATGTCAAATAGCGTTTCGCCTCCTTTCGGATCGATGATTTTGATTTGGTGCGTCGCTTCTTGATTAATGGTATCCATACCTACTTTTTCTAAACGATAGCCTTCATCGAAAGCATGACGAATAACACCGTAGCCGAAGTTGGATGCCCAGCGTTGGTCGGCGGCAGATTTTTCTTGTTTCCCATTGAGGTCGTAGGTATTTTCGCCATCATAAGTAATGAGGAAGAAGGGTTGCCCATTTCTGAAAGATTCAATTCGTACTTTTCCATTGGCAATGTGGGCTGCATCTTTTTTGGATTCAAAAACGCGCCACATATTGTGCCTTTTGTGCTGAACAGCTTCGCCATTTTCGTAAAAGATACCGTGTCCAAAAAGGGAAAGACTTTGCGGCCGACTCCAAAATTCGCCGCCTGCTTTTTCGTGGGCGCGTTGCATAATAGCAGAGGCACTTAGTTCTTCTTTTTCTGCTGTATTTTGGTGATTAATATCATTACAAGCTATTATCCATACAAAGCCAAATAGTAAGTATGCCATATTTTTCATCTTCGTAGAATTAAAAATGACAGTGCAACAGAAGTTGCACCGTCATATTTCAGGTTAATGATTAAATTTCTTGTCGTTTGTAGTGATAGATTTATCTGTCTATGAATTCATACTTCAAGCACTTTCAGCAGATAAATCTGCCGTTACTTTAAAAATCATATCCCAAAGTAATCAAAACCCTTCTAGGAATTTGCATGATACCAAAACCTAAAACACCATCGAAGTCGGGGGTAGCTTGTCTTTGAACTAATACATTATCATTGACCGAGCCTAGTACCAACTGCTGAGGATTCGCGCTATCAAACAGGTTCTTGATTCTTACCCCTAGCCGAATTGCGTTGCCATTACTCATGGGGTAACGACCAAAAATGTTCGCATTAGCAATGGTTAGATTAGGCGTTTCGTATAAATTCAAAGCAGTAGCAAATCTGCCTGCATAGTGTACAAAATCAAATCCTACGCCAAAATATTTTGCCGTGTAACCTGCATTAAAAGAAGCAATGAAGTTGGGGGTGTTTTGCACTCTATTGCCCGTAACATCTACTGCATAAGCATCGGAGGCTGCATCAATGGTAATCAGCTCTAGTCCGAATAAGTTATCTATGTCAGCTTCTACAACGCGAGGGGTTTCTGGATCTCTATCGTCATCAATTGTACGCAGCGCAATCTGGAATCCGTCATAGCGAGAATCTTGTAGTGTGAAACTGCCTCTAAATAATAGACCATTTACGTTGGAAGGAGCATAAGTTAACTGCAACTCGGTACCTCTTACTGTATTCCTGCCGACAGGTCTTGGAATGAAAGTTTGACCAGTACTAGCAGTTGGGTCAAAAACAGTAGCTACTCGATTGTCAATCACTGTATTGAACGCTCCAAAATCTATCCCTAAGTCACCTATTCCAAATCTTACACCTAGCTCTGTATTCACTACAATTTCATCCTTTTCAGGTATAGGTGTATTCAAACCAACGGAAGGTAAAGAGAAGGCTCTTACAATACTTCCATAAACCGCAGAACGCTCTGAAAATAGATAATTGATACCTAAAGAACCTGACCAGTTAGAAAAATCTAACTCGTTTTCTGTCAATTCTGCTGGATTGAAGTCAATATCTCCAATCACTTCTGGATCGTTGTTAAAGAACCCAGTCATTTGGTCAAAGCGTACACCAGCATTAATGCTCAGTTTTTCATTGAAGACCATCTCGTCGCCGATGAAGAACGCCGTTACACTCTCTTCTTGATGTGAAGTCGTTCCAGATAAAGAGAATCCCGTTGGTGGAGGTGTACCTGGAGGGCCAAACCAGCCATAGGTTGGTGTCGGACTCACATTAGCAGTGTACCAATGTAATCCCCCGAAACGATCATAGCTAGCAGTACTATAGTAGAAACCTGCACTAAAAAGGTGCTTAGCATTCTCGCCTTCTAGCCTATACTGTAATCTAGTTTCATTGATTAAATCATTGATTTTACCAATTGAGTTAGCGTTCAATCGAAGAATTCTGCTTTCGGGAGTGTAAAAACTACTAAAAGTAATTTCGTTATGATCTCTCCAATCGTAAGAAGTTGCTCTGATTCTTTGAATCAAAGAAAGACCATCTGTCAAAGCAATATCTGCACTCAAACCAATCATTCCACCTGCGACTTCCTCTCGGTTATCCTCCGCTTGATTTTGAGTAACTTCTTTTCCATTAGCGTCTAATACTGGAACTTGGAAGGCTGCTGGAGCAAAAGGGCTGTTGATTAAAGTGGATTCAAAATCCAACTGCGAATTATCCGCGTAATAAGTATTGCGCGTACTCCAACCATCTGCAATTTGACGATCCCCCAAATCGTAGGGAGCATCCGTTAAGTTGTTGAACTGATTGTTTCCAAAGTTGCCATAAACTCGGATTCTTGATTTTTCCGAAATCAAGTATTCGAGATTGGCACTAATTTGCGCACCTCTATCTTTAATTGCCCATTCTTTATAACCAGAATCTTGCATCAAATAACCTCCCATACCAAAACGCAGCTTATCGCCAATTGGTCCACTCAAGTGAAAGTCTGCACGATAGTCAAAGTCTCCTTCAAATGGATGACCATCTCCCACTACGTTATTAAAACGAGTAAAAGAAACGCTACCTGCAAGTTCTTCGCCTCCAGTTCTAGAGATCATATTTACGGCACCAGCAGCAGCAGCTCTTCCAAAAAGCGTTGCACCACTACCACGGACTACTTCTACTCTCTCTATGCTTTGATCTAGTCCTAGATATTCTGCTGTTCCGGCCGAACGAGAAGCAAATCCATTTAATGGAAGTCCATCCAAAAGCGTAGTAACGTACGTATTACCCGAGGGGAATCCTCGAATATTAAAAAATGATTTTCGACCCTGACTGTTCTCCACAGTTAATCCTGGAGAAGAAACAATGGCTTCACCAATAGACTCTGGTTGAATGCTTCTTAGTTCTTCTTCTCCAATAGTGTTGATAGCAGAAGTCGTTTGAATTTTCCTGACTGGTTGACGGGTAGCTGTGACTACTAGGTCGGAAAGTGTAGTCGCATCTTCCTCCATACTGACGTCCATGGTGCTGCTGGTCACTTCTATTTCGGAAGAAAGATAACCAACGAAACTAAACACCAATACATCGCCCGAAGAGGCTTTAATAGAATAGTTACCATCCGCATCTGTGACGGTTCCTGCACTTGTACTTTTTACAATTACAGTGGCACCAATGAGTGGTGAGCCTGTTTCATCTGTTACACTTCCAGTAACTGTTCCTTGTGCAAAGGCAGCCCCAATTGAAAGCGTCAGAATCAAGCAGACCATACTTGCTTGTTTTAATAGATTCTTCATCTTCAGTGAAAGTTTTGACTTTGATACTTTGACGATTATCAAAAGCATTGAAAAATCGTAATTATACCATATAAAAGTTCTTATGATTGAGTAAATGTATAAAATTAATTTGGTTAATAGTTAATTAAGTTAACTATTTTTTCTTAAAGTAGTCTTTCCACTAAATTTTGTTTTTTAGAACGTTCAGTATAGCAACTATGACAAGGGCATAGGCTTCGCTGTGATCGAAAATCTAAATACAATCGGAGAGAATTGAGTAGAAATACCCAATGAATAGATTTGTGACTTGGTGTTTTATCTGATCTAATTGGGCTGATAAACATCAGACTTTTAGCAACAATTTTCCAAAGTTATCACCTGTAAAAAGCATTCGCAGTGTACTAGGAAAATTTTCGATGCCTTCTTTAATGTGTTCCTTACTTTGCATTTTACCTTTTTCCAACCAAGTGGCGATGTCTTTCACTGCACGTGGATATTGGTCTATGTAATCAAATACAATGATTCCGTTCATTACGCCTCGCGCAGTTACAACTTTCATGTAGTTGCTTGGACCTTGAATTTTCGGTTTGTTGTATTGAGAAATTGCACCACAAATAACGACGCGCGCACCCCTTGCTAAATTGGCTAAGGCAATATCTAGTATTTCGCCACCTACATTATCGTAAAAAATATCAACTCCATTTGGTGCGTGTTTTTTTAGCTCGTCGGCAATATCTTGTGTTTTGTAATTGATCGCAGCATCTAAATTACACTCCTTGATTAGATATTCGCACTTTTTTTCCGAGCCTGCCGTGCCAATTACTTTGCAACCTCTTATCTTCGCGATCTGTCCAACGGTAGAGCCGACAATACCCGCCGCACCCGAAATAAAAATCGTCTCACCTGCCTTGGGCTGTCCTTTTTCCAGTAAGCCAAAATAGGCGGTCATACCAGGCATTCCCAATACGCCGATGTGCAAAGACAATCTACCTGCTCTGATGTCCACTTTACTCAAATCCTTTCCATCTGAAATAGCATGAGTTTGCACACCCAACATTCCAGTAACATAATCACCTTTTTGAAAATCTTCATTTTTTGACTGGACTACTTTTCCTGCCGCAAAACCTCGCATCACGGCACCAATTGCCACACCCTTTATGTAGGTAGTACCTTCGTTCATCCAACCACGCATCGCAGGGTCAAGCGAAATGTATTCTACTTTGATTAGAAGTTGTCCGTCTTCCAATTCAGGAATATTGCGTTCTTCCAGTTTAAAATTGGAAGATTCTACAATGCCGTTTGGGCGATTGGCGAGTGTGATAATTTTATTTTCCATGTGTGATTATCTTAGATACGCTGATTTTTTGGACAATGATGCCTTTGTAATTGTACAATTGATTATGCGCGCTTTTTTAGCATCTAATAACCTAAACTTTTTCTTCAAAATGTACCATCGTTTCAGGTGCAGCTGTTTGTATTAACAGGGCTTTCTTTCTAAAAAAGCGCAAAAAACCTGCATCGCCCATACGCGAGCCATTTATGCCCGATAACTTGAAAGAATTCTTCTCGGCGTCATATACTTTATTCGTCAAACTGCCATCGTTGATACTAATTGCACCTGCTTCGATTTGAGTGGCAACTTGCAAGGCACGTTCTTTATTTTCAGAAAAAACGGAAGCAGAAAGACCATATATGCTGTCATTGGCTAGTTGAATTGCTTCGGCTTCGCTTTTGAAAGGCATAATTGGAATAAGTGGACCGAAGGTTTCTTCGGTCATCACGTCCATGTCGTGATTCACTTGAGTCATCACCGTCGGCGGACACCATAGTCCACCATTTATGTTTTCGACTTTTCCTCCATGATGAATTTTTGCTCCTTTAGCAACTGCATCATCAATTTGAGCTTGTATCTTTTCGGCTTGGTGCTCGAAGATCAGTGGTCCAATTTGACCGTTTTTTCCGTCTACAGTCAGTTGAACGGCTTCGGCTTTTTCGGTTATTTTTTCTACAAAAACATCAAAAATAGATTCATCTACATAAATGCGCTCCAACGACTGACATGCCTGTCCAGTCGCCCCTACACAGCTTCTCAAAATGGCATCGGTAGTAATCTCCAAATCCGCATCTTTTAGTACAATTGCTGGGTCTTTGCCTCCCAATTCTAAGAAGGCAGGAATGAATCGTTCAGCACAAACTGCCGCTATCCTTTTGCCCGTTGGAACGCTGCCCGTAAAGCAAACTGCATCTACATTATCCACTACGGTTTTACCTACTTCTGCTCCACCACGTACCAGTTTCCACACTCCGTGTAAAACCGAAACAGTCTTTATACTATCTTCTAAAACATCTATGAAGCGTGGTGTCACTTCGCTTGGCTTCAGTAAAACCGAAGAACCTGCCAAGAGTGCAGGAATGGTGTCAATCAAAGCCAGAAGTAATGGGAAATTCCAAGGACTGATGACCCCGACTACCGAGTAAGGAATCCATTGTTGTTGTACTTGAACACTAGGAGTACTGGCAGAAGGTCGCTCTGCAGGCGGTTGCATCAATTGAGGAACACGATAGCACCAGGCTTGAATTAATCCTAAAGTTCCGCCAACTTCAATAGCAGAGATTCTTTGACGCCCCGTATCCACAGCCAACTGTTCTGTGAGTACTGCTTGATACTTCTTTAAGCTCTGCAACCATTCTTGCATCACTTCAATTCGATATTTCAAACTCGCCTGCTGCCAAACTATTTGATTCTCACGCAACGCAATCGCCTTTTGCTCAACTTGTTGCGCATCATCAACTAACAATTCGTAATCGTAGGCTCCAGTTCTTGGATTTCTTACTTTCATAGAAGATTTCTATTGGTTGTAATTTTGCAGTATCGTAGAATGAACAAATTTTCATTTCACAAAAATTCGTTCACTTGAAAGCTCTTCGGACAGAGGCAGATTTTGGGAGATAGGTTTGTAAAAGCTGCCTCTATCCGAAAAGTCCTCTTTGAAAACAAAAAAATTAAATTTTTTTGTTTTCAATCCTTACGCCGCTTTCACGTAAGATTTCTGCTCATAATGCGACATAGGAACCGTCTCTTGGTCAGCCACTTTGCGTTCTTCAATCATCATTAAACCTTGAAATTCTCCATTTTGTGAAAATTGCCATACGCGCATCCGATGACCTTCGCCTAGACCAGTAATCATCTCATACAACTGACTACCAGGCTGATCTTTGTATGTCCAATTGAGCATGATGTTGCGGTCACCTTCCCAAGCTTCACCATAAATTCTTGGGTTGTCAAAGATCATGACGCCTTGCTCATTGAAAATGGCTTCTCCAAAGTTGTGGAATTCTTCGCGTCCATCCTCGAAGGTGTAATAGTTGGTCTGGTACCACTTATTTCCTTCCAATCTCAAAGTCAAACGACTGTTGTGTTCAAATATCACGCTACCGTTCGGCGCCAATCTTTTATAAGTACCTTCCCAAACGCCCGTATGATGTGGAAATAATTTTAGCTCCATTATTCTTAATTTCTGATGAGTTGATTAAACAATATGGTGATTAGCTTGATTAACTATTTTATACATACAACATGATGGCTCATTTTATTATAAAGGCAATGTAAAATTTCATTCAGAAAATATAATTCCAAATAAAATTTTCGTGAAAGTAATAAAAATAGTTAACTAGGTTAATAATTAATCAAATTAATTTTCTATGTTTGTTTCAGGATACATTAAAGCATAAAATAAGACATCGCACAATTGTAGTTTGAGGAAGGTCATCTAAATTTGGATGCTTTCCTCAATTAAAAGGAAGAAAAATTGCTTTTATAACCGAAGCACAGTGTACATTTAGAGCTTACCTGAAACTATCTCAAACAACTTTCAAATAAAGAAACTATGGCTAAGAACTTACCACCAACCTACGATAAAATCGCGCAGCACGAAGTTTTTCCAGAAATGCAGCACGATGAGAGAGCGCGCTACAACTTCATTGCGAATTTGAACAAACATTTGGCGCACGTTTCGCAAGGAAATGCAGTAGCTTATGAAAAACGGGTAGAGCCAAAATTTAAAGCCAAAACAGGTAGAACTTTTAAGTCAACAGAGGAACTAGAGGCTGCAATGAAACAAGATTCGCACTACCAAACTTGGTCGGCTTTGCGGAGATCAACGATGGAAATGCGGCAGCAAGCAGGGCGTTCTTTGACCTATCGTCAAGCGAAAGAATTAAGCAAAAAAGTAGAGGCAATCAATCAAGGAAAATCCACTTTGAAACTAGATAAAAGTGTAGCTGTTCCTTCTTACCTGAAAGCAGTAGATAACCACTTGATGCCAGGCAGTTATCACACGCCGCTCTTCGAAGGCGATGTAGCAAATGCCGCTAATTACGACGGCGGTTTGTTTGTAACAACTGCTGGTTTGCTTGGTAGATATACGGATGGTGGTGGACAAGCGATTGGCGATTGGTTGCTGACGAATCATCCCAACTTTAAGCCTAAGCGTATTTTAGATATTGGTTGCGGTATTGGACATAATGTCTTGCCGCTGGCCAAACGCTACCCTGATGCGGAAATTATTGCTATTGATACGGGTGAACCCATGCTGCGCTATGGTCATGCACGTGCGCAAGTTTTGGGCTATGATAAGGTCATTTTTCAACAGGCGGATGCAGCCAATCTGCCATTTGAAAATGAATCCTTCGATTGGGTACAAACAACCATGTTTTTGCATGAAACAGGTGGAAAATCCATCTACAAAATCATGAAAGAAATCTATCGTGTCTTGAAGCCAGGTGGTATCACTTTGCACATTGAGCAACCCGAGTACACAGACGATATGAGTTTGTACGAAAAATTCATTCGCGATTGGGATGCGTACAACAATAGTGAGCCGTATTGGTCAAAAATGCACGACATTGCGCCGCCTGATTTGATGGAAACTGCTGGTTTTGATCGCTCGAAGTATCTACACTTTGGTGCAAAAGCAATCAATGATTTGGACGATGGAACGCAGAAAGCAGATGAACCAGAAGATCACGGTCGCTCCCCAATTTGGAACGTATTTGGCTCTTGGAAATGAACGAGCGATCCCGCAGGGTGAATGTTAATAACATTCAAGTGAGTGAACCGCGACAGCGGATGGGTGGCGATCCCGCAGGGTGAATGTTAATAACATTCAAGTGAGTGAACCGCGACAGCGG
>JBCDFY010000060.1:0-30816 GCA_039176995.1 Bacteroidota bacterium | reverse complement strand
TTTAGTAGTTAGCTTTTAGTAGTTAGCTGGAATGACAAGGAAGCCAATAGCTTACTTTAATAATTTTCTTAACAAAACTTTTGCTCGATGATACTGTGTCTTGGAAGTTGATTCTGAAACGCCTAATAATTGCGCTATTTCTTGATGCCGATAACCTTCCAATAAATACAAATTGAAAATGACTCGACATCCATCTGGCAATTGTTTGATAGCATGGTGAATGCGCTTCATATCATAATGAGTATCATTGTTTTCTACTTCCTCAATTGGTTCTTGCTGCGTTTCTAATTCTACAATATTAATTTTTCCTTTTTTGCGCAGATGCCCCAAAGCAGTATTGATCGCAATACGCTTGATCCAAGCCCCCAATGTTGCCTCTCCTTTGAAAGTCTCTAATTTTTGAAAGACCTTCACGAACACTTCTTGCACTACATCTTCGGCTTCCATTCGATTCGGCACCATGCGCACCACCAAGTTGAACATGGCTTGCACATATTGCCGATACAAGCGCGTCTGTGCATTTTGATTGCCTTTCAAGCACGCTTGCAATAGTAGTTTATCCTCGGATGTTAGCATTGGTCTCACGTCTGTGACTTTTGATGTTCTTTTACCACATAGTCAGATAGCACTTTCACATAAAACACTTAGTAATCAATACCATAGAATGATTCTATTAATAAACTGTCATGAACTATATGAATAGACTATTTGGCTCTGTGGTTAAATCCCTAAATTTGTTCTTGGCTGTTACAAAACCATTTCGTAGATCGTTTATTAAATAGATGCGGCAAAAAAGGAAGGGTTGGAAAACGATGAAAAAAATTTTTATGAAAGTTTATCTTGGAATCTTTTTTGGATTATTTCTATCTCTTTCGAGTATTGGACAGACGACCGATTCCTTGCTGCTTTCCTTCAAAGAATTAGGAAAAGAAGACATTAAAACGGATGAAAATAAGAAAACAGAGAATACCTTATCAGGAAGTCGCACTTTGAAAGAAGTGACCGATTTGCCATTTACAATTTATGTGATTACTAAAGAACAAATTCAGGAATTTGGCTATGTGACTTTAGTGGATGTGTTGAAATCAGTGCCAGGCATTCGGGTGTCGCAACCAGGAACAGGTTTGGATGGAGAGACATTTTTGATGCGTGGCTTGCTTGGCAATCAGTACACCAAAATTTTAATCAACGATATTCCAATTCGTCCAACAGGGGCAAAAAGTATGCCGCTTGGTGCGCAATTACCCGTTCAGCAAGCGGAGCGAATTGAGATTATTTTTGGACCAACACCAGGTATTTACGGCGCAGATGCGATGGCGGGTGTCATCAATATCATTACAGAAGAAACGGAGCGTCCCTTCTATGTACAGTCTGATGTCTCATTAGGTAATTTAGGCTTCAAACGATTGAATGTCTCATTGGGAGGAAAGCTGGGAAGAGACAAAAATGTTGTCAAATTCAACATCTTTGGCAGCTATACAGAAATGGGCAGATTGCCCGTCGTATTCGATAAAGATACGCTTTATAATCCGTCGTTTTACATCAATAATAAAAAAAGTTTAGCACAAATTCCAAACTATGTTGGAACATTGGATAATCCAGTAATCAGATCATTTCCACATAATAGTGAGTCCATTGGCGCACGCCTCAAGTTTCGAGCGTTCTACCTAGATTTTGAGCAAATGAATCGGCAAGATCATAGCGCCTTAGGGCTAAATCCAGCCAGCGTTTCTTTAGCCAATCCTTTAAATTTTACAGGCGAAAATATGACTCGTATTAATGGTGGCTGGGCTGCTGATTGGAACAATTGGTCATTTCGCATTGATGCGAGCAACTTGCGCTACGAACTTAATCCAAGGACCTCCAATAATTATGTTTTGAATACCATAAACAAAGGCGTTCTCTTTTGGCAAGATAAGTTATTGACTGCGCCTTATGATACCATCAATTTCCAAGTGCGTGCAGATGATATTTACCATCGCTATTTATCCAGTCAGCGTTTTAGTTTTGCGCGCTCTGTGGATTGGTACGTCGATCCAATGGCGACTTTTAAGCTAGGAGAAAACTGGGATTTCACTTTAGGCGCGAATGTATTGTATAGTGAACAGCAGCCTTTTGTTAATTACGCACCGATCTCTTTTGAGGAAAAAGATGATCAGCAACTTCTAGCACAGCAAATTGACGGTCAATTTTCTGCGCTCGTCCCCGAAAGAACGAGTTTCAATAATATCGGCTTGTACGGACAAATTTACTACCACCTAGATCGCCTAAGTTTGCTCGGCATTTTTCGCTACGATATACACAGCCAATTTGGCAATAATTTTAATCGAAGCCTTTCTGCCCTATACAAAATAGACGAAGAACTAAGTGCTAGAATTTCCTTCCGAAATGCTTCCCAAACGCCTTCCTCGTATTACTATGCCAATTCTCTAAATATCAAAACCAACACCGATTCTACTTGGGTCACCTTTGCCAATCCAAATCTTGAACGCGAGCATAACCAATCCTTTGAAATTGGTTTGCGTTGGGGACGAAATAATTCGTTTGATACAGATATTACTTATTTTCGAACCAGATCGACAGGACTTTTAAGCTATGGAATTTTCCCCGAGGTAGGAGAAGATTTGGAATACCTAGCAACTTATTTCAATGACCCTGAATCTTTTATGCTGATCAGAGGTTTTCAAGGTAGAATTAATTTCAGTCCTTTCCCTAGTACTGATGGTCATTTCAATTTTCAATTTGCTAGAGGAGAAGAACAATTGCCGCGAGAAGGAGGTAAATTGGAGCAAGTGCGTGGACAGGGCAAATGGACTTGGCAAGGACGATTTTCTACCAAATTGAGCGAACGTTGGTTTTTACAATCGGTACATACCTTTTCGCAAACTTGGATTAGTCGAAGTTTGACGAACGTAAAAGATTTAGAAAAAACAAATCGTTATAATGTTCCCAAATACTACAATTTAGATTTGACGCTACGTTATCAACTAAGTGAAGAATTTCAAGGATTTGCACAAGCATTTAATGTTTTTAATAAGCAATATGCAGGCATTATTGCCGATAATTTTGATGCAGCTTTAATTTATAATCCACAATCGCTCCGAACATTTCGGGTGGGCTTGAATTATAGAATGCGATAGTGTAGGAATAACGAATATTGAATCTCGAACAAGGAATAGTTTGCTAGTAGAACGAGTTCCATTTCGCTATTTGATGTTCAAAAATAATTTGATGAAATACAAGACTGTTCTTTTGTGGGCAATACTGTTCTCGGTGAACAACTTGATAGCACAAGCACCAAGCGCGGAAGTATTTCAGGTGAATGAATTATTGGAAGAAGCGAAGCAGTTAAGTATTAAGGATTCTGCGGTCTTAGTAGCAGAGCGTGCGCTGGAAATTAGTTTGAATGAGCAATACGAGGAAGGAACGATTTTGTCCTATCAATTGCTGGCAGATTTGCACAACGATCAGAATGATTTTGTGGAAAGTTTGCGAAGTTTACTGCAACTTATACCGATCTTAGAAAAAAATGAAGATCTCACTTCTCTTCATGATGCGTTCTTGCAAGTTGGTAACATCTATTTGAAAGAACGACTGCATGAACAAGCTTTGAATTATTTTCAAAAGGCAGAAAAATTATCTGCTCCAAAAACTGATATTGTAGCATTGGAAAAAATGGAATTGACCTATGCCTATGCAGGCTTTCCTGATAGTGCATTGTTGCTCTTAGATCAAATCTATGATTATCACGAAGAAGCGGATAACTATATCGGCAAAGCCAATGCGCTAGAGCGCAGAACGGATAATCATTTAGCAAAAAAAGACTATCGTGCTTCTTTGAAAAGTAATCAGGACTTATTAGAATTGGCAACTTCACAAGGGAATGATCGCGAAATTGCAATCGCCTACAATAATATTGCTTATAACTATATCAAACTCAACAACTATCAGCAAGCCATTGATAACTTCACGATGGCGCAAACCATCAATGATGGAAAAGATGAAAGAGAAGATGTGACGCTGAGTATCAATATGGCAATTTGTTATCACAATCTTGGCGATTCCGACAATGCGATCAACTATCTTAGGTCAGTTGAAACGATGCTTCCCAATGACGCTTTCGTGCGACAGTGTCAAGTTAATCAACTGATTTCGAGTGTTCATCTCAATCAGGGCGATTTTTACAATGCTCAATTCTACAATGATAAGAGCATGACCCAAGCCAAAAACATCAATTCCGCCGTAGAACTCAGCGAAAGCTATCGCCAAGCAGGAAAAATCCACGAAGCGCTCTATGAATTTGAAGAAGCTCTGGAATATTATACACTACATTTACGACTAGAAGATTCTTTGCGAACTGTTGAGAAATTAAGGCAGCAACAACTCTTGCAGCAACAGCTGGAGTTGGAGCGCACCGAAAAAGAAATTCGCATTTATCAGATTAATGAAGAACTGAAAGATGCGCAATTGCAACGATCGGAAGAAGAGCGAAAACGCTTGGAATTGCAGCGCGATCAGTTGGCATTTGAGGCAAGAGAACGAGAAGATCAGTTAGCTTTATTAGAAAAGGACAAAAAATTACAAGAAACACTTACTAGGGCGAAAGAACGAGAAAGTCAACAAGCCTTATTGCTTATCCAACAGCGACTGGAAACCGAGGCACGAGATCGAGAATTTTCAGAATTACAGCAGCAAGAACAACTTCAGCGTCTACAACTGGAGCAAGCCAGAGCCGACGAACAGCTCCAAGAGCAAAAAATTCAAGCCCTAACCAGACAAAAGCAAATGAATGAATTAAGTGCAGCTAATCAAAGAAAATCTACTCAATTGGCTTATGGCATTGGAATCGCGTTAGCTATCATTTCGCTCTTAGTTTTCATCACGCTTTTCCGAGCACGCAGAAACAACAAACGCCTTTCGCAAAAAAACAACGAAGTGGAAAAAGAGCGTGCCTTAGCAGAAGCAGAACGTAAAAAATCAGATGCGCTCTTGCTCAATATTTTGCCCGAACCGACTGCCATTGAACTGAAAGAAAAAGGAAGTGCAACGCCCAAAAAATACGAACGTGCGACGGTACTTTTTACTGATTTTAGTGGCTTTACCAATATTTCTGCACAACTCTCGCCTGAACAATTGATCCAAGAACTCAACGATTGTTTCACAGCTTTTGATGAAATTATCGAGCGATATGGACTAGAAAAAATCAAGACCATTGGCGATGGTTATATGTGCGTGGGTGGTATTCCCATTCCCGATCAAAATAATCCACACAATGCGGTGCAAGCTGCCATCGAAATGCAAGCGTTTATGGATAAAAACATTGAGCGAAAGATCAAAGAAGGCATTCCACACTGGCAGATGCGCGTTGGAATCCATACAGGCAACTTGGTGGCTGGGGTAGTCGGTTCAAAGAAATTTGCCTACGATGTTTGGGGCGATACCGTCAATGTTGCCAGCCGAATGGAAAGTGCAGGAGAAAGCGGTAAAATCAACATCTCTAAGGCGACTTACGAGATCATAAAAGATCATTTTGACTGCACTTATCGAGGCGCTTTTGAAGTGAAAAATAAGGGCGAGGTGGAGATGTATTTTGTGGAGGCTTAATCAATAAGCTGTACAAAGGTTCTAAAGTTGTCTCGATTGATTATCGCTGTTTGAGCTTGATAAGTTTCTACAAAAGTCTTAGGAAAATGGGGTTTCTTCTTGGGATTCCATTTGAATTCAAAACCAGTAATAACACCATTGTAGTCTTCGACATAATCAATTTCTTGTTGCTGCGCAGTTCTCCAAAAATAGGACTTTGTGAATGGACGTTTGTAAGCTAATTGTTTCATTCGTTCGCTGATGAGAAAGTTTTCCCAGAGTCCACCAATATCATTTCGTAATTCTAAGGGCGCAAAATTGCCGATCACGGCATTGCGAATTCCACAGTCCCAGAAATAGATTTTTTGATTGCGCTTTATTTCATTTCGCAAATTTCTACTAAAGGCAGGTAATCGAAAGACGATGAATGCCTTTTCTAAAATGTCAATATAATTATCTACGGTTTTAGCATCTATTCCGACTAATTGAGCCACTTCGTTATAAACTACCTCCTGTCCAATTTGCAAAGCAAGAGCTTGAACTAATTTCTGCAATAACTTAGGTTTACGTATTCCATCGAACGCCAAGATATCCTTGTATAAATAACTTTCAGAGAGCTGAAAAAGCACCGCTTCTTGCTCTTCCAAATTGTTTAATACATTTGGGTACATGCCATAAAGCAAGCGGTTTCTAAAATCTTGTTCACTTTTCAGTCGTCCTATATTGTTTTCCCATTCTTCCCAGCTAATTGGGTAAAGCGAATATTCCCACTTTCTACCTGTCAATGGCTCATTCATTTTTTGACCTAAATCGAAGGAAGAAGAACCACTTACGACAACTTGAACATCTGGAAATTGGTCAACAATTATTTTCAGCGTTAAACCAATATTCTCAATACGCTGCGCCTCATCTACAAAAATGACCTTATGATTTTCTAAGATGACTTTTATTTCTTCCGTAGTTGGCGTATCCAATAAAGTTCTTACTGCGGGGTCGTCCCCATCTAAAAATAGATAAGGTTCATGCGACTTTAGCAATGATTTTATAATCGTAGTCTTTCCAACTTGACGTGGACCTATGATTATCAATGCTTTATTGCTGAATAATCGCTTTTCTAGTAATGGATATATTGTCCTTAAAATCATCCTATTCCCGAAATATTATAATTTAAACGGAATACGATCCGTTTAAATTATAGTTTAAACGGAATAAAGATAGGAAATTTATAATCTTCCATAAAAAATGACGGCTTCACAGCAAATGAAACCGTCAAATGAATTATTCTCTTTGGATGAAAAACGTGTTCAATTCAGTTCAACAAATAAACACATAAACGAATCAACAACCCTTATCATTCCTCCCAAATCTTCAAGCCACCATAAGACAAATCTGCTACAATTCGACTTCTCGCACTAGAAGAACCTTTAGAGCCTTCGATTTCAAAAGCATTGCTCTTTCTGATGTCGCGCTTGATGTCCATGCCATCGTCGTCGAAACGCACATCTGAATATTTGCCTTCTGCGATTAAGCGATAACTTGCATCTTTTTCAACGCCCAATTTAAAACTGGCGTGGTTTCCCTCCATATTGATCTTGCTGAATCCGCGCAACACTTTTTCTACCACGCAATTATTGTAGGACAAATCCACATTCAAGCTATTTTTCAACGTTCCGATTTTTACATTCGTGTAGTCTGCATCGATAGACGCGTTTTCGATTTCGCTGATGGAAAAATTAGAATATTCTGTATCCAGAATCATCTTTTCTGTCTTGCCAATCGTGTAACGATCATATTTGGAGTCAATATCGAGGTCTTTACAACTTTCTATTTCTACACCTTGGCTGTACTTCGTATCTAATTCGATGTTTTCTGCCTGATAAATGTGCAAGCGACTATAACTCACATCACAAGTCAGATTTTGAGCTTCCACAATGGTGCAATCCGAGTTAGAATACGCCAGTTCTATCGTAGAATTATCGCCTATGGATTCTACATGGAAATTGCCATATTTTACTTCAATATCTGCTTTTCCTTTTAGCTTGCCTAGACGTAAATTCCCGTATTTCATGCTTGCCTTCAAATTATTAGTAGCAGGCATAAATACCTCATATTCAATTTTGTAGCTCATATTGTTATAGCCACCTTTCATGCTGAATTCTGTTTCGGCAGACACATAATCGCTGCCATTGTCAAAATCTACATCTATGCTCTCCAAAATCTCTTCCTCCTTGCGATCATTGCGTGCATCCACTTTTACATTTACGGTGATTTTTACCTCGTCTTTATCCCAAACATTGATTTCCATTTTGCCATATTTATTGGCTAATTTAGTTGTGCCATCAGCGGAAATTGGAAAGGTTTTGGTAATGCTCTTGGCTCTTTCGGTTGGAACACTATTATGACTTTCCGTGAAAGAAAAGCCTACCAAAGTGATTAGTAAAACGATAGCAATATTATATTTCAACTTCATTTTGATTGATATTTTGAATCTTTGATGCTTCTAAATATTCTAGCACGCGCTCTAAAATACCGAGCTTGATTTGGTACGTTTTGATGATGTTATTCAATACAATTTCTTCTGTTCCTTTAGGTGCTTTTAACAATTCTTGCTTGAGTTCTTGGATGAATAAATCATTTTCTTCGAGGTCTTGCATGATTTGAGGCGCGACATTTTCGTAAGCAGCCAATTGCTGTAATTTAGGATTCAACTGCTGCCGATAGTAAAATTCCATATCCGATAATTCAGGGGCAATTTCTTCCAGCTGTTCTGCGACTAATTCATTGCCATTGCTTTGTTTCGTCAAAATACTTCCAATTATGCCGCCGAGTACTAAAAGCAGAACTACTGCCGCCGCCATTCGAGTCGCTTTCCACAATTGCACACGACGACCTTTCTTAGCTTCTTTATCCAAAGACTTTTCAATCTGATACCACGCCTTCAAAGGTGGATTCTCGGCATCAAACGCTTCCCGATTTTGCGAAATAAATTCTTCTAAATTATCTTTCATATTTTGAGTTATTCTTTTGTTTTTGAACCACTTAGGCACTAAGAGAAGTAAAAATCATAATAGCCGCGGTTTGTAACCGTGTGCCGATGACTATCGGCATACGCTCATCAAATTCTTAACTTCTTTGCGTCATCCGCTTCTAGCAACACGCGTAATCGCTGCTTTGCTCTGCTGTATTGCGATTTAGAAGTGGCTTCCGTCACATTCAAAATTTGAGCAATTTCTTTATGATCGTAACCTTCTAAAGCATATAGAGAAAAAACTACTCGATAGCCATCTGACAACCGCATAATCGCATCATTGATGGCTTTCACGTTGATTTTACTTTCCGCAATTTCTGTTTCTGCTACTTGCACATGGCGATCTTCCAATTCTTGAAAATGCAGTCGTCGTTTCTTCAAAAAATTGATACAATTATTAATAACAATCCGCTTTATCCAAGCTCCGATTGAAGATTCTGCTCTGAACGTATGAATACGCTTAAAAACATCCGCGAACGAACTCTGTAACAAATCCTCCGCATCTGCTTCATTTTTCACCATCCGCAAACACACATTGTACATCGCTTTTGAGTACAATTTGTACAGTTCAAATTGCGACCGCCGATCTCTTTTTCGACAACCTTCAACTATATCAATATGGGTGTTTTCGTACTGCAATGGTTCAAACGTCTTGTTCAAATGAAAGGACAGCAAAGATAGGGAAGGGTTGCAGGAGAGAAGACAATCTCATTTTTCTGAGCGGAAAGTGGTTGAAAAATTGAGATTTCGCTCGGAAATGAGTCGTTTTTGCGCGGAATGTATCCAAAAAAGAGAGATTCCGCGCAAAAAGATGGTTATGCATATTGAGTAATGAATAGCAAATTGTAAAGAGGATAGAATAATGCGTTTTACCTTACTGATGATCAAATGAATACAACGTCTGTTCATTTAGTAGTTGAAATAGTGATACTTGTGGTTAAACCCAACTATTAATTTCAAACAAATTCTAAGTCTCAAATGGCTGCGCGAACACCAAATTTACCCAATTGTCTACACTTACACCCATCAGAACAAAAGTGTATTTAGAATTTGGCTCAAGTGCAGGCGGTGGAGTGGTGTCTCGAATATTTAACACGACGTTAGATAAATCGTAGAATTGGAAAGTGCGGTCAAAAGTATACGTACCAGAAAGTAAATCTCCTTTTTCGTCCAAAATGACATGAAAATAGATGACATTGTCTTTTTGTACGCCATCTTCCCAAGTGAAGCGTGGTTCAAGAATTTTGCTCTGGTCTAGTGTCAGTAAATCATTGTTAAACTCTGTCTTCGTTTCTGGAAATTTGAGGTGGATAGGATTAGAAATGTAGAGTTTTCCATTTTTCTCGTAAGTCACCAGTCCCCAAAGGTTTTCGCTGATTTCAGTTCGCTGAAAACTGTGCAAATAACCATTAAAAATAGGTTGTTCGGGTAGGCTTTGAAATTGATAATTGGAGTAGTCATTCGGGTCAATATTAGGCGAAGAAGACTCAAAATAGCGGAAGTTTTTAGGTTCGCCTTCTGGATAAAAGAGTATCGAAAGTGGAAATTGATCATCCTCTAAAAAAGTAGATTGCCCTCCTAAAGCACAGGCAATTAAGCTATCTTTCACTAATGGAAACGCTTCATTTTCAGTGATGTAGACTTCCAGATTGTCTTTGTCTACGAGTATTGGTAATTCTTCTTTGCAAGTTGCTAGAAGTAAGGTAAAAGAAAAAAGGTAGAGTGATTTCTTCATGTCTTAAATTTTCAAAGCTAGAATACGTATAACAAATTGCACCTTTGTAAAAACTCGGAGATGACAAGACCCTGATCTTTGCTTTTTTCAACTCATGGCGGCATCGAACCGCCATGAGTTGCTCAAGGTTTCCTAAGGACAAAAAATAGCTGTCTGCCATTTTTTGTCCTTAGGAAACCTTGATGGATTTGAATGGACTCGATGTCCATTCAAATCCAAAACAGGTCGCTTTTGCAAGTATTCTTAAATTTTTGTGTAACCAATCTATTGTGCACACAAAATTAGATAAATTATATTCTTAGTTCAACGGTTCGACAAATCAACATCATTGCTGATACCACTTTTGCAAAACCTTCAATGCAGGCTTTCCCTGTGGAGTAAAAAGCGTATTTGAAGTAGAAGGTTCACTACCTAACCATTGCCAGAGAAAATAACCTGCCACCCATTTTTCTTGCGCAAAGGCTTTAAAAAAGGCTTGGTAAAGATTGGCTTGGGCCTCGTCATTGAGTGTGGCGACTACTTTTTCGTGTTGCCAAGGCTCTTTTGCAGCAAATTGAATATTTCGATAGCCAAATTCTGTAAATAGGATCGGTAGTTCGATTTTTTTACTGTTGCGCTTGAGTTGTTTTTTGTGCTTTTTCCAAGCCTTCACCGCTTCTTGAACGCTCGGAATGCGTGCTTCGTGTATGGGGAAGTAAGCATTCACACCAACGTAATCTAACTCCTTCCAAAATCTAATTTGCTTATATTCATCCCAATTAGCAGAGTAGGTCAGTCGACCATCATACACCGCTCTAATTTTAGGAATCAATTGTCTCCAAAACGCCGTTCTTTTGATGGCAGACAATCGTAACTCCGTACCAATGCAAAGCATTTCTACCTGTAAAGAATCTGCCATGTGCGCCCAGTCGAGCATCCATTTTTCGTAAGCTGCTTCCCATATTTCCCAGTCCGCATTATTTTTAGGTGCAAAAGTGCCACGCCAAGAACCTATGGTTTTACTTTCTTCATTTGCAGCCTTGGGGAGAAGTCGTAGATGAGGTTTTAGAAAGATTTTATAACCCATTTGTTTCGCAATCGTCATGCCTTCCATAGTAGCAATTTGGCTTTCGTACCAGCGGTATTTTCGAGTTTCGGGAAGCAGCTGAAGTGTCTGGCGATCAATGACAAAGGCAGGGACAAAAGATACCCAACTAGCATGAGATTTTGCTATATTTCGGAACATAAATAGATGCAAAGGTGCAAGTTCTGGACCTCGGTAGGTGATGCCTTTTATTTTGGAAGTAGTTTGTGATTGAGCAATGGAAATATTGATATTAATGAGAACTACAAGCGAAAAAAAGCAATATTTAATCAAGTTCGGATTTCTCATTTTCTATTTGCTCTGGGCTTTCTACCATGAATTTTTTCGTAAGCATCAATAAAAGCGTCCTCTAATAAGCGAGCAGCTTCATTTCCAGGAATATCTTTCACTAAAATTTGCCCTTTAAAACGATACCAATTTGCGACAATATTAAATAACTCAACTTGTTCCCGAAGCCTTTTTGACAAACCATCTTTATCTATAGGATCGCTACTAATTCCATATTTCAACACATCATCTTCTAGCAAATCTAGTATCTCATAGAGATGATGTAGTTCAGGATTTTCTTTGCTATTTCTATGATATTTTGCCATGTTATGCTGCTGCTGACCAAGCTGCTTGATTACTATATGTTTCAATACTTACACTCGGCAGGTATAGAAATTTTAGTTTTGTTTTCCTTTCGTATGCATCAGAAGCAAGTCGCAATAGCGGTTCGAAGGTAAGATCTTTTGGCATTTCATGAGGATTTTCTAAAACTTCTTCAAAAATAGCTTTGCCATGTGCGACAACGCAAGCGCGTGCATACAAGAAATTGTCAACTGAAAAATGACGCTCGTTTGAGTAAGCAGCTTTGCCAATATGTTGAGCATGAACTAAAGTATCAAGTTGGTAAATTTTTTGAGCCAATTGTTCTTGAAAAGCATAAATCTGCGCAATAGAAAAAGCACTAAGTTCCTTGACCGCAGGTTCAATAATAGATGAATTATCTTCTGCTTCCCAATCCAATAAAGAGATGATCGACCAAAATTCTTCTTCAGACAAAACTGGAGCTTGTTCTTCCTTGATGTGTAGTTCAATTTCTGCCCCATCATAGTCAGACTTTAATTGCTCCAACCAATCTAAAGTTAACTCTTCTATCTTGATTTTTAAAACTGCTGTCATAACTAAATTAAAGTATTCCAAGATGAAACAAGGATCATTAACTAATAGTTGCTTTTGCTAAGCAACCAGCCGTTTAATTTGCTCAAAGCGAAGACTTCCTTTTTCATCTCTTGCAAAGTGTATCTGTACCCATTCACCCAAGTAGAAGCGAAGTAAGTTTTTGATGACTTCTATTGAAGCAAAAATAGCGTATAGTTTTTGATTTTTGCTGTCTCGAATGGTGATGGTACGTTGTTCTATATTGGCGGCGGTAAGTGTACCAACAATAACTTCAGCAACATCAGAATCCCTTCTTTCGGTGGCTGTTTGTTCTGCGATTTGTGTGAGTATTTCTTGCATTTGAAAACGTTCCAGTTCTTCTGGATTCCCCATTAACCCTAATTCCAGAATACGTTTTGCCGCTTCGTATCGCTTCAGTTCAAAGCCCAATTGCCCTGCACTTTGAATAACTAAATACTTAAAGGTAAAGTCTTCAGGCTCACTCAACATTTGGAAAGCAGCTTCTTGTTCCAATAACCAAGCACGCTCTCTATAATCATCAAAAAACTCAGTTTCTCCCTTTGCTTTGTAAATTTTTGCAAGGTCATAAAATTCCATTGCCGTACGGTGAAAAACAGTGGCGGTATTCATAAGGTTTTGCATGATGTAATGGCTTTTCTCAAAAACTGCGAAAATAGAGAAAACATGGAAAATCAAAAATACTGCCCCAAGCCCAAAACCAAACCTCTCCGATTGCGATCGTACAGATCAAAACCATAATCAATGCGCAGCACCGCACCGTAGATTTTTTTATAAATCAAACGTGCGCCACCTCCCACAAAATGCTTGAAGTTCTCTCGATCTAGCATTTCTCGAAAATTGCCCCCTGGATTGCGCCAAGTACCCATATCCGAAAAAGCAACCACTTGCCCAGCAAAGAGGTTAGTTTGAAAGACCGTTTGTCGATATTCGATATTCAAAACCGCTTGTGCCGTACCACGCTCAATTCGATTACCAACGCCTCTGATGTTGACATGACTATCTACTACAAAAGGGGCAAAAGGACTGTCATTATTCGTAGAGACTCCCAGATTTAAGCGCATGGCTAGATTACCTTTTTCTTGAAATCGCTTGAAATAGAATCCTTGAAAAAAGCCAAAATTGAACCAATCGCTATAGGTCGTATTGTAAACACTTTGCCATTGCGCCAACCATCGAAAGCCATCTATGAAAAAGGCGTGATAGTTCAGATAATTTTGGTTGTATTCAATTTTGCTGAGCCATTTTGGTTGTCGAAATTGGCTCGGACCAGGAGGGTTTTCCAAGAATTGAAATTCACTTTGTGCATAATTTTCTACAAAATAGCTTCCACCAAATTCTAGGCGATTATGAATATCAAAATGACGAATCGCTTGTAGTGCGAAGCTGGTGTTGTCATAGTCATAGTTCACGGTACCTTCTGGAAAAAAGAGCGGTTCTCTGGATTCCCAATGCGAAATGGTAGTCCGAAATCCCCATTGTGTATCTCTGAAATAAGGAACCACGTAGTTGAATTGTCCAGAGTGGCGACGATCATTATTCTGGTAATGCGCGCTCAAGAATTGTCCTTTTCCTTGCCAATTGATGTCTGTCATTCCTATCTGGAACCAAACATTATCCCTGATACCTCCAAAGGCAATAATAGGTAGTAATGTTCTCACTTCTTCTATTGTGAAAACCAAGTGTACCGCTTGCCCAAGCGTATCTGCTCGACCACTAGCATTACCGATGCCTGCTATATTTTTGAGCCGCTGTACATCTCCTTCCAGTACGCCTGCCAAATATCTTTCTCCGATCTTACAGTTGATAATAGATTGAAGATAAGTAGTTTTAGTTTTCTTATTTCCGTGAAAATCAATTTTTTGTACGATCAATCCTTCTGAATAAGCATTCAGGCACAGACTTAATGTTAAGAAGAAAAAAAAGAGCTTGTGCATGGACTTGATGATCATTGAAAGCGTTTAGCACACTCATTTTGAAACGAGTTGATATAGATTTGAAGTTAGGAAACTTCAAACATCATCGACTATTGATGATTCACATAAAAACAAAGCACAAATAAAAGAGTTCTCCCCTATTTGTGCTCTCGTATTTCAGTAACGAATCCGTTAGGTATTCCGATGCTTCTACCAGTTAAATCGCACACCCATATTATAAGTATAAGCACGTCCTCCTGTGCTGTTGAGGAATTTATTATCAAAATCCGTTGCCAGTAATTCGACTTCAAAGTTGGGTGTAAATTGATACTTAAATCCTAAACCCAACTGTGTAAAATAGTCAAAATCGCTTTGCCAGAAAGGCGAATAACCTGCTAAAGTATAAATAGTCGTTTGTTGGTTGGGGAAATAGCTCAAAATAACCGTCGCTGGCGTAGAAACTCGGTTAGCTCTTCCTTCAGCAGCACTGCCAATGTCTTCCCAAAGAAAATCTACTTCGGTGAACAAAGAAAAGTTGCTACCAAGTGATAAATCATTAAAAAACTGCGTCCACCAAGTCGCGCCATTCCAATCAATGAACGGTTGCGTCGAACTACCTGTCAATTCACTTCCCACAGGTAAGAGAAAAGAACTTTGCACTGAAAAATTCTGCAAGGCGGTAAATGGCGCGTATCGAATTTGAGGTCCAATCGCAGTCAAGCCTTGGCGATCTCTCCCTGCATCAATTGAACCAAAAACATTCAGCGCAGAATTGGGTAAGGATTCGTTGCTTACTCTTCGATAACGCCCACTGAAACCAACGTTAAGGCGATTATTCACGCCGTACAAATAGGTGAAAAGCGTCGTAAAAAAAGTAGAACGATCAGTCAGGTTTCCTTCGCTTCCACTAGCTTGTGTATAGAGATTATTAAAGATTTTTGCCTCCGAAAATCCTTTTGGAATAGTGGAAGACACTACGTAGCGCGCTGAATTGTTGCCACCTGCATTTTTCACGCCTGCTTTGTCGTTCAATGTCCAGTCGTACGTATAATAACCGACTCGACTTTTCAAATCTACCTTTTCGGTTTTATACTTATTGACGAAAGTCAAAGTCGTCAAACGATTGCCTCCAAAATCATCAATGTACCACTCGAAGATTTTAGATAATTCGACTTTTTCTTCCATCACTTTCAAGAAAGTCGGATCGTCCAAAGCGATAGTCGTTTGTTGATTTAATTGCTCTTCCAATTGCGCTGGCTGATAGGCAAAATCTACAATTTTTGGACAAGAAATTGCCGCACAATTCAAGACGAAATGCAAACGCGCATCTTCGTACACATCCAGTAGTTCTTGCTTCTCAAACTGCGTCAGTGTATATTTTTTGCCACCAACGGTCACTTTATTTTTATCAAAAAAGCCACCATTTTCTTGGACGGTTTCAATTGGATATTGATCGGTGACTTGCCTGATGACCAATAAGTTGTAGGCATTAATTAAGAACGCTTTTTTACTAGGTTCTTCGATTTTATTCAAATCTGCAGTTTCGATGGTTTGAATCAATGACTCCAAATCCATATTGCCTTTTGCTTTAGCGTAATCGAAAGTTCCATTTTCAACGTGCGCTTGAAAAAAGGCTTCTGCTTTATCAAAAAAGGCTTGGTCGACCATTTGTGCAAAACTCATGCTTACAAAGAGTCCAAGAGCAAAGGCGGTGATGATTATCTTTTTCATAATGTTAATTTTGAGTAGGTGTTGTTGTCTTAAAAATTTGATCTGCTTGAAAATGATTTATGCTCCAATAACTCTTGCTTCATACGAACAGTTGTCCTTCGAGGTACAATTTGAGCCGTAATGTCTTCGTAAAGATACTCCCGAAGCTTTTGTGAAATGTTGGCAAATATTTTGAGATAGACTTGCAATACTTTTGTGATAAAATGAAATGCTGTTCACTCTCGTACATTTGGTGTTCATTTCTAAACAAGCAAAAGTCAACAATTCACCTCAAGTTACTGATTTTCAAAATCTTACACTTTATGGTATAATTTTTGGACAATCTATAAGTACAAAATTTAAATTGATATGATTCGCAATCACTTGAAATTAGTACTTCGCAATCTATGGCATCGCAAAGCTCAATCATTCATCCTAATTGGTGGTTTGACGATTGGAATGACTGCTTGTATTTTACTTTTGCAGTATGTCAATTTCGAGTTAAGTTTTGATACTTTCCACGATAAACAAGATCAGATTTACCGAGTAGTTAACGAGCGCATTCAAGAAGGAAAAACGGTACAAAAAGGAACGATTACCTATCCAACTATTGGACCAACTTTACGAGAAGAGTTTCCAGAAGTGACAAATGCTACTCGAATTGCCTACAGCTCAAATGTGATGATCACGAAAAACGATGAGGTAAATCAGGTTGAACCAGGTTTATGGGTAGATGAGCATTTTTTGGAAATTTTTGACTTTGAAATAATAGCAAAAGAAGATATAATACTACTCAATGAGCCTAATGAATTAGTGCTGACTCGTCATTTGGCAAATCGCTACTTTCCTGCTGCAAAAGATGACTATCAAAGTATCATTGGGCAAGAAATGCAGATTGATCGGGATGAGCATCTATATAAAATAGTAGGTGTGATAGAAGATGTACCAGCTAACTCTAGCTTGCAATTTGAAATCTTGGGGAGCTACGCCAGTTTTGTGCGATATATGGGAGAAGGAGCGGATAACAGTTGGACATGGTCGGATTTTTATCATTACGTAGAATTAGCTCCAGAAACGAAGGTTGAAGACTTGGAAGCAAAACTACCTGCATTCAGCGAACGACATTTTAGAGGTACAGAAGTATCTGGAAGTGAGGAAGTTTTTACTTTACAACCACTGTCAGAAGCTCATCTTTACTCTGAAAATTTAGAATATGAAATAGGTACAACAGCCAATGGAAGAGCGATTTGGTCATTGCTTATTATTGCTTTTTTCATCTTGATGCTGGCTTGGGTCAACTATGTTAATTTGAGTTCTGTGAAAGCTATAGAGCGATCAAAGGAAGTGGGGGTTCGTAAGGTGATTGGTGCAAGCAAATTTCAATTAATTCGTCAGTTTCTAATAGAAGCAGCAGGAGTCAATATCATTAGTTTAATATTTGCTTTAGGACTGACTTGGCTATTGACACCTTGGTTTGGAAACAATTTTGGAGTAGATGTGGCTAGTTTAAAATTTTGGTCATTAAATCTAACTAATATCTATCTTTTCCTTGCTCTTTTTAGTTTAATTACCCTAGGCATTCTGGTTTCGGGAGCATATCCTGCTTATTTACTTTCCTCTCCACAAATTTCTAATGTCATCAAAGGCATTTTTACTAAACATAGAGGAGGAGAAACTTTGAGAAAAGTCTTAGTTGTTTTCCAATTCACAATGTCTATTGCTTTGATTGTTGGAACTTGGTTAGTGACTAAGCAGATTGATTATATGACTAAGCAAGATTTGGGTTTTGAAGCAGAACAAATTATGACGCTAAATCCTCCCGAAATGACAGCTTGGGATAGTACCTTCATCAATAAAATGGATGTTTTTAAATCCGAGTTGGCAGCCATTTCAGGCATAGAAAGTGCCTCCACTTCCAGTCGCTCACCTGGACAACGGACTGGTCGAATTTTTCAAATAGAAAAAACAGGGGAGCAAGTTGATGGACAATCCTACACCGCCAATTTCATCAATACTGATTTTGAATACGCCAAAACTTACGGCTTAGAACCAATAGCAGGACGATTTTTCAGAGCAAGTGATCACAGCTTGGATTGGGAAGCAATAGATAAAATCGTAGTGACCGAAGCAGGTGTAGATATGTTGGGCTATGCCAGTAATGACGAAATTGTTCATCAAAAATTTAATTTTTGGGGTAAGAACTGGGAAGTTGTTGGAGTCGTTCCTGATTTTCATCAACGCTCTTTGCATCACAATATCGAACCTATGGTTTTTATTCCTACTTACAGCACTAATAATTTACTTTCACTCCAACTCAATACCCAAAATATAGATCAAACTATCGCACAAGTACAAGCCCTTTATAAAGACTTTTTTCCAGGTAATACTTTCTCTTATCAATTTTTGGATGAAAATTTTCAGCGACTTTATGAAGCAGATCTGCGATTTGGAAGGATACTATCTTTCTTTACCTTATTGACCATTTTTATCGCTTGTTTAGGACTTTTCGGATTAGCATCTTATAGCACTTTCTTGCGCACCAAAGAGATTGGTATCCGCAAAGTCTTAGGTGCATCTACGACAAGTATAACAGCATTGCTTTCTAAAGATTTTTTGAAATTAATCTTAATTGCTACGTTTACCGCTACGCCTCTCGCTTGGTATTTCATGCAGCATTGGTTGAAAGAATTTGCCTATCACATTCATATCCAATGGTGGATATTTGCGATCTCTGGTTTGCTGGCTCTTGGGGTTGCGCTGCTTACGATCAGTGTACAATCTGTAAAAGCCGCTTTGGCTAATCCTATCAATTCGCTACGAAACGATTGATGGGCTTGAATTGGAGGTTTTTGAATGGTAAGTTATTGCTCTTCTTCTAGCCAAGAAGCTGTTATCTCATTCAACTTTTGCACTTTATAATCAAAGTCACCACCGAGTTTATCGCGCACGGCTTTTAAATTGTCTAACAAAGTCTGTACCTCATCGCTTTCAGGCAAAGTATCGTTTAGATATTGACGCATTCTTTTCGCCAAAGTTGGAGATTTGCCATTCGTAGAAACGCCTATTTTCAAATCGCCTCTTTTTACGATGGAGCACAAATAGAAATCACATAAATCGGGGGTGTCTGCTACATTGGTCAATAAATGTTTCGCTTCTGCCGTAGCTTTGATTTTTTCATGCAGCGCACGACTATCCGTTGCACAAATTACCAAGTCTTTGCCTTCTAAATCTGCCTCTTCATAATCGCGAATAATGACTTCCAAATTGGGATGGTGTTTCTCCAGTTCTAGTATTTCAGGACGCCGAATTTCACCTGCCACAAGTGTCACTTTTGCCATTGGTGCATTGCGCAAAACCGCTTCCAATTTTTCTAAACCAACATTACCACCACCAACGATGAGTAAATGAAGTTGATGTAATTTTAAGAAAACAGGAAACATAACGTTTCCACTATTTTGATCTAAAAAATTCATTATCAATAGATTAAATAAAAACGTCGAATGCTCAATCGAACATTCGACGTTTCGTATATGAATCAATTAAAAGCTAATTTTAAAAGCTCACGGCAAAATCAATTCAACTTCAATACATCCAAAAATGCCTTCTGCGGTACTTCTACAGTACCAATTTGACGCATTTTTTTCTTTCCTTTTTTCTGCTTCTCCAACAACTTCCGCTTACGAGTAATGTCACCACCGTAGCACTTAGCGGTCACATCTTTTCGCAGTGCAGAAATGGTTTCTCTTGCAATAATCTTTGCACCAACTGCAGCTTGAATCGCAATCATAAATTGCTGACGCGGCAACAATTCTTTCAGTCGTTTACAGATTTTTCTACCAAAAGCTGCCGCTTTATCCTTATGTACCAAAGCAGAAAGCGCATCTACAGATTCACCATTCAGTTTGATGTCCAATTTTACTAAATCAGAAGCGCGATAATCCAAAGGTGCATAATCGAAAGAAGCATAGCCCCGCGAAATCGACTTCAAGCGATCGTAGAAATCAAAAACGATTTCCGCCAATGGCAATTCAAAAGTCAACTCCACTCTTTCTGTAGTCAAGTACGTTTGCTTGGTGAGTGTTCCGCGCTTTTCCATGCAAAGCGTCATAATCGTACCAATGTATTCAGGTTTGGTGATGATTTGAGCAATGATGTAAGGTTCTTCAACTCGATCTAAATAGTTCGGCTCTGGCAAATCTGAAGGTGTACGTACATCCAGTTCTTCGCCTTTTTTGGTATAAGCGAAATAAGATACGTTAGGAACAGTCGTAATGACATCCATATCAAATTCCCGAGAGAGTCGTTCTTGGATAATTTCCAAATGTAACATTCCCAAGAAGCCGCAACGAAAACCGAAACCTAGTGCTGCCGAAGTTTCTGGCTCGAAGACCAGCGAAGCATCATTCAACTGCAATTTCTCCAAACTTTCCCTCAAATCTTCATAATCATCATTATCAATCGGGAAAATTCCTGCAAAAACCATCGGTTTTACTTCCTCAAATCCTTTGATCGCTTCCCCTGGATTTTCTGCCGCTGTAATCGTATCTCCAACCTTAATTTCTTTGGATTCTTTGATGCCTGTCACTACATAACCTACATCTCCAGTCGTCACCATTTTCTTAGACACCATGTCCATTTGCAAGATGCCAATTTCATCTGCATCATATACATTTCCAGTATTGACAAACTGAATTTTTTCGCCTTTCTTGATGTTACCATTCAATACGCGATAGTAAGCAATCACCCCTCGATAAGGATTGAAAACTGAATCGAAAATCAAGGCTTGCAATGGTGCATCTTCTTCTCCATTTGGTGCAGGAATGCGATCGACCGCCGCTGCTAAAATTTCTGGAACGCCTTGCCCTGTCTTTCCACTTGCCAAAATGATTTCATCAGGGTCGCAACCAATCAAATCAATGATCTGATCGGATACTTCTTCTACCATCGCCGATTCCATATCCACTTTGTTGAGGATTGGGATGATCTCTAAATCGTGCTCAATCGCTAAGTAAAGATTGGAAATGGTTTGTGCTTGTATGCCTTGAGAAGCATCGACTAAAAGTAACGCACCCTCACAAGCGGCAATAGAACGTGACACTTCGTAGGAGAAATCTACGTGACCAGGCGTATCAATCAAATTGAAGATGTAAGTCTCGCCATCGGTATGATTGTAGTTGAGTTGTATCGCATGGCTTTTAATGGTAATTCCGCGCTCTCTTTCCAAATCCATATCGTCCAATGCCTGGTTCTGCATATCGCGCTCAGATATGGTCTTTGTGTATTCTAACAAACGATCGGAAAGGGTACTTTTTCCATGATCGATGTGTGCAATCACACAAAAATTTCGGATATTTTCTTGCTTTTGATTCATGTCCGCAAATATACTGGTTTTATCTATTTGAGAACGTCAAAGTTTGGTTATAGTTTGGTTGATAGTTGAATCGTTGATTTGGTTATTTGTTGATTTGATAAGTGTGCTCGAATCAACAGCTCATCAAATCATCAATTCAACAAAACAATCACTCCTCCATCAACTCATCCAGTACTTGCTGAACACGTTTTCGTTCTTTTCTTGCTGCAAGGATATCTGGAGCAGTATCCACCAATTGCATGGGAATAGAGGAATCTTCTAAGAAATGGATTTGTCGCTTTAGCTTTTTATCAACCATTAAGCCCAGAATGACGCTCACGTTTTTGTCGGGTGTTGGGTAATGAGAGCGAGTAATGGTGAAGCATAGGTATTCATCATTTGTTTCGCGGTATTTTCCACGCTGTACATATACTTCCATCGGATTGGGAGTTGCTCGTCGTACAGCATCTTTCAGACAAGAAATAGCCACCCAACGACGACTGTGATGTTCCGAAAGCTCGTTTTGTTGTAAATGCCTACCATCATTGAGGTGGAAGACACGGTCTATTTTAAAATCATCTGGTGTTTGATAAGTAAAGCGGATGAAAAACAGTTTATCTAAGTCGAAAACTTTAGGAAGAATATTGGTCAGGCGGTGATAGAACATTTCTGGTGATGCACCATATTTATTCATAATATTCAGGAAGGCATCACCATCCCATTTCTTCTGCCGAAAAAACTGGGTTATATCCTGAATGAATTCCTGTTCGTTCATCAATAAAGCCACCGAAAAGTAGATGGCTTTGGAATGATTTAAAACCTCATTGAAGGACTTGGGCTTCAGTAGGGAGGAAGTACTCGCGCGCTCTTTTACTCCCAAAACATTGAAACCTAATTCCTTGCCAAATTGAAAAGCTAATTGGCGATCTGTCAGTTGGCTGTTGAGCAGTATTTTTTTGCTTTTGGGCAAGAAAACAGAGCGAAATGTTCTTAAATCTGGATATTGATCTAAGCCATCTTTAACTATTTCGTAGCCGAATTCTTCTTCTAAAATGGTGGCTAATTTATGGGTCGGAATTAAGCCTCTTTCTGGAAGATAGTACTGCTGAATAAATTGCTTGACTTGAGCTTCCAACTGCTCAAAATAATTGTTGTGTAGCTCCAAATAAGATCGCAAAGCTGCAAAATAGAAACTTTCCTGCTGCATAGCATAATTCCTAGCTAACTCTATCAAAGTCGTGATGAACGCACCGACTTGGACGGGGGCATTGGCAATGATCTCAATGATTTTTACCAATTCAATCTTGAAAAAATCGAGTGGTAAGTCCTGCAAAAAATTGGAATTGAGCAATTGAAATATAGGGTCCAAATTGGCAGGTAAGTCTTTGGAGATCAATTGGTCGGAGCTGACTTCTAAAGCATTTGACAGTTTTTTGAGCATGTCTTTACGAGGATATTTTTTCCCTTTTTCAATTTCGTTTAGGTACGAAATGGAAACTCCCGATTTCCTATGCAATTCAGCAAGAGAAAGCTCTTTATCAGTGCGCAACTGTCGCACTTTTAATCCTAAAATAATCTTATCGTTCTGCAAATTCTTACTCATGGCCTAAAAGTAGCGAATTTTCGCAATTCCTTGTATCGCAGTAAAAAAAAGTGTGTATAACAAGTTGCATAAATACCGAAAGTGCAATTTGTTACACATCCTAAAAAAATACGCGTAAGATGCCCTTCTTGAATCAAAACTGACAAAAATTCAATATTTTGGCGCACAAACGAAAAACAAGCTCTTAAACAAACATCATGGAAGGAATTAATTTCTATTGGCCACTAATCGTTCTCCTCATTGGAACAATAAGTGTTGTTCTCCTCATTGTCTCTTTCAGAATTCATGCATTTTTTGCACTGATTATCAGCGCGATATTGGTAGGGATACTAGGACTTCCTGCAATCGAAGGCATAGACAATGCTTGGGTGAATGCCGTAGAAAATGTGATGGTCGAATTGGGAAAGACAGCAGGTAGCGTCTCCTTTGTCATTGCGATTGCAGCAGTTTTAGGGGTTGCTCTGACAGAAAGTGGTGCGGCAGAACGCATCGTAGATCGATTGATGCGCATTTTTGGTGAAAAATATGCGGGCATTGCCTTACTCCTTGCAGGTTTTATCCTTTCCATTCCCGTTTTTTTTGATACGGTTTTTTTTCTACTGATTCCCTTAGCCATTGCACTGGCGACCAAACTCAAAAAGAACTTCCTGTTTTATGTCATGACGATGGGTTGTGGTGCAGCGATTACGCACTCGCTCGTTCCGCCGACTCCTGGCCCGTTAGTGATGGCAGATATTTTAAGTCTTAACCTAGCTGTTTCCATTATTGCAGGTATGCTAGCAGGTTTTCTACCTGCGATAGTGGGCTATCAGTATGCAAAGCGACTGAACGTGAAAATGCTCATCAGTCCACCTGACTTTGTAAAAGCTGAAAATGGCGGACAGCCTAAAGAGTTACCTTCCTTTGGCGTCTCGATTATGCCAATTTTACTGCCACTTTTGCTCATTATTTTAGGAGCACTACTCAATGTTTGGTACACTGATATAGAAGAAAAGCCCTTACTTCCTGAGGCAATTGAGTTTTTAGGGAACAAAAACATTGCAATGCTGCTTGGTCTAGTTGTTGCACTTTGGCTTTGGGCGAAACAAAAAGGTTTGAGCATGAAAGCCTTAGGAGAAGATATGCAGCGACCACTTGAATTGGCAGGCTTGATTATTTTGATTACAAGTGCAGGCGGTGCATTTGGAGCAATGATTCGCGCAACGGGCATTGGAGACATGATTAATGAACTATCCGCCAATGGCTTTAGCATCAATCTGGTTATTGTGGCTTGGTTAATGGCAGCAATCATCAAATTTGCGCAAGGCTCAAGCACCGTTGCAGTGATTACGACGGCGAGTATCATGGCAGCAATCTTACAGTCTGCAGGTAGCCTTCCGTTTCATCCTGTTTACATTTATCTAGCAATTGGCTTTGGTTCAATGGCATTCTCTTGGATGAATGATAGTGGTTTTTGGATAGTTGTAAAATTGAGTGGTCTGAAAGAAAAACAGGGCATCCGAGCATGGACAATCATGTTGTTTTTTGTATCACTGGCTGGCTTTTTGCAAACCTTGTTATTATCTTACATTTTACCTTTTAATTAGGGTGAAATCATCACAGACGTTCTATTATTTAAACTAATATTTACATGAAACCTTCGTTTTTATTGCTATTTTCCTTCCTATCGCCCCTTGGCATTATTGCACAAGAAAGTTACACTGAAAAAATTCCTGAAACAGAAGCCAGCTTTGAGATGATCTTCGTGCAAGGTGGTAGTTTTGAAATGGGCTTGCCCGAAGATCACGACTGGTATGAAGCGCAAGAAGGAGCACCTCAAACTGTAAAAATTGCGTCTTTTTGGATGGGTAAATATGAAGTCTCCTTTGATGAATTCACTCATTTTCAATATCGCGAACAAGACAGCGATGCAACTACTGCCAAAGCAGTAAAATACGATGCAGATGCCGTCACGCGTCCAACACCGCCTTACGAAGACATGGCATTTGGAATGGGAACAGTGGGTGGTTTTCCAGCAGTGAGTATGACACAGCAAGCCGCTTTGCGCTATTGCAAATGGCTGTATTTAAAAACGGGTCATTTCTACCGTCTCCCTACAGAGGCGGAATGGGAGTACGCTTGTCGAGCAGGCGAAGAAGAAATAAGTACAGATGAAGGGGAAATCGCAGAACAAGCATGGTATTATGATAACAGCTACGAAGCCTTTCACAAAAAAGGAGAAAAGGAAGCCAATGCTTGGGGTTTCCATGATATGCTTGGAAACGTAGCGGAATGGACACTCGATCAATATAAAGAAGATTATCACGAGCAATTAAGTGATTCAGAAAATCCTTGGGTGAAGCCTAAGTTAAAATACTCACACACCACACGCGGTGGCTCTTATGACGACGATGCCGAAGATTGTCACTGCGCTGCACGCCTGAAATCTCGCCCACGTTGGCAACAGCGTGATCCGCAAATTCCTAAAAGCATTTGGTGGAATACGGATGCGCCTTTTGTTGGCTTTCGCTTAGTTCGTCCACTCGAAGAAATGACCTACGAAGAAGTAATGGCATTTTTTGAAGAAGCAATCAAAGATTAAATGAGACTACGTTGTTATCCTTCATTTTCTACTTTTTGCCACTTCCAATGTCATTTTGTCACTCATTTTTGCTGAAAATGCCATTTTGATGAGTCAATTTATGCCCAATTGTACAAAAAGTCAGTCCGTCGAACTGGCATGACTCTTGTACGTTATAGAGGCGTGAAAAAAGGAGCGATGTTGAATCAGGACTCACTAAACAGAGGTATTATTATTCAACACTTTTAGCTTAAACTTGAAATCAATTCAGCAAAATCAAATATAGCAATGAGTAAAATTATTGGAATAGATTTAGGAACAACTAATTCTTGTGTAGCGGTGATGGAAGGTAACGAACCTGTTGTGATCGCTAATGATGAAGGACGTAGAACGACGCCTTCAATTGTGGCATTTTTGGATAATGGAGAGCGCAAGATTGGAGATCCTGCAAAGCGTCAGGCAATAACCAATCCTCAAAAAACGGTCTCTTCCATCAAGCGATTCATGGGACAACGCTACTCTGAACTACAAAATGAAGTAGAAAATGTCGCTTATCCAGTTAAGAAAGGAGATAATGATACTGTCCGCGTAGATATTGACGGACGATTATACACACCACAGGAAATTTCTGCAATGGTCTTGCAAAAGATGAAGAAAGTAGCAGAGGATTTCTTGGGACAAGAAGTAAAGGAAGCAGTAGTAACTGTTCCAGCATACTTCAACGATTCTCAGCGTCAAGCAACCAAAGAAGCGGGAGAGATCGCAGGTCTGAACATTCGTCGTATCATCAACGAGCCTACGGCAGCAGCTTTGGCTTATGGAATGGACAAGCGAAATAAAGACATGACCATCGCGGTATATGATTTAGGTGGTGGTACTTTTGATATTTCTATCTTGGATTTGGGAGACGGTGTATTTGAGGTAAAATCTACGAACGGTGACACGCACTTAGGTGGTGATGACTTTGACCGTGTATTAATCAGCTACTTGGCAGATGAATTCAAAAGTCAAGAAGGAATGGACTTGCGCAAAGACCCAATGGCTTTGCAGCGTTTGAAGGATGCAGCGGAGAAAGCAAAAATTGAGTTGTCTTCTTCTGCGGAAACCGAGGTGAATTTACCTTACATCACTGCAGTAGATGGTGTGCCCAAGCACTTAGTAGTGAAAATTTCTCGTGCGAAATTCGAGCAACTAGCAGATAATTTAGTTCAGCGTACTTTAGCACCTTGTGCAGAAGCGTTGAAAGACGCAGGTTTAAACAAGAGCGAAATCGACGAAGTGATTTTGGTTGGTGGTTCAACGCGTATTCCTGCGATTCAGCAAGCAGTGGAAGAGTTCTTTGGTAAGAAACCAAATCGTGGAGTGAATCCTGATGAGGTAGTAGCCGTTGGAGCTTCTATTCAAGGTGGTGTATTGAGTGGCGATGTACAAGATGTCTTGCTACTAGACGTTACGCCATTGTCTCTAGGTATTGAAACCATGGGTGGTGTTTATGACGTAGTAATCGAGTCTAACTCCACCATTCCGACGAAAAAATCAAAAGTATACTCTACGGCGGCGGACAATCAGCCTTCCGTGGAAATTCATATTCTTCAAGGAGAGCGTCCAATGGCGAAAGACAATCGCACCGTAGGGCGATTCATCTTGGGTGATATTCCTCCTGCACCTCGCGGCGTACCTCAAATCGAAGTCTCTTTCGATATGGATGCCAATGGTATCTTGAGTGTATCGGCGAAGGATAAAGGAACTGGGAAAGAGCAGAGCATTCGTATTGAGGCTTCTACAGGTCTATCGAAAGAAGAGATTGCAAGAATGAAAGCAGAAGCAGAAGCGAATGCAGAGACCGATCGTCAAGCAAAAGAACGTGCGGAGAAAATCAATACGGCAGATAGCTTGATTTTCCAAACAGAAAAGCAGTTAAGCGAATATGGAGATAAGTTGTCAGAAGGCAACAAATCAAACATCGAAAATGCTTTGACGGAGTTGAAAGCAGCGCACCAAGCGCAAGATTTAGATCAAATTGATGCGAAAGTTCAAGCGTTGAATGATGCTTGGCAAGCAGCAAGCCAAGAGATGTATCAAGCGCAAGCGAACGCGCAAGGTGGTGCAGAAGGGGCAACTGCTGATGCACAAGGTGACGCGTCTACGGACAATGGTTCTACGGAAGACGTAACCGATGTAGAATTTGAAGAAGTGGATGAGAAGAAATAGTTAGAACTTTAGGCAATTGCCTGAAAGTCTTGAGATATAGTAATCGGGAATGAGCGTAATGCTTGTTTCCGATTTTTTTATGCTCTTTTTTAGACGAATGGTTAAACCTAAATTCTTGCTGGCATCGTTAATAAACAAAAGAACTTGTAGTGTTGATGATTTTCTGCTATTTGCGAACTATTTCCAAACAGCAAAGCCATCAAACAATATCGAACAATTTTACTATGTGGTATCCAATCAGTTTCTTCGCAACAACGATGTTCTTGATTTTTTGGTTCTATTTTTCAAAAAACGAGCAACGTGCACACACTTTCCGACAGTTATTTTTCTTTGGATTAGCTTCCTACGCCGTCACTTGGTTGCTGAATGATGTGAGCGGCACCCAGAAGTTTTCTATGCTCTCCAAAGACTTAATTGTGATGGCAGCGGCAGCGGCGTTTTTGGGATTAGTGCGTGGAAGAAAAACCTTATTTTGGATATTATTTGTGGAAGTAGCAATTGGAATTGCGCTTTGGTCAATGCGTCCAATTGAGGAAAAAGTAGAATCATTCAATAATAGATTAGATCAACACGGAGAGTTATTGATAGAATTGGATAATGTATTTACAGTTTCTGCACTTCAAGATAAATACGATTTTAAAATCTCTCCTGCTTTTAATGCACAACATCCTACTTTGCTTTCAGATTGGTATGTGATTGATTTGAAAAATGAAGACCTCATTCGCCTAGAAAAAATCAAAAAAGATTTGGCTCAATTTGGAGTAGTAGAAGAGAATGAAACGGTTACTGTTGCACCCATTGAAACTCGTAAATTACCAAAGATTAATCAGAAATTTGGTATTAATGATCCTGGTTTGCAACATCTTTGGGGCTTTGAGGCGATGGAAGTGGACAAACTTTACGAATATTTCAAGCAGAACAAAATCAAACCAAAGCGGAAGGCAAGAGTTGCCATATTGGATACAGGAATTGATGCTCAGCATGAAGATATAAAAGACAACTATTTCTCCACTCAAAGCAAATACGATACTGACCCAAGAGGACACGGAACACATTGCGCAGGCATCGCGGCTTCGGTTTCTAATAATGCTTTAGGCGTAGCTTCTTTTGCGCCGAATTCAGATTTTGTGGAAGTGACGAGTATTCAAGTACTAAATGCTTTTGGTTTTGGATCACAAAAGAAAACCATAGATGGTATGATCGAAGCAGCAGACAGCGGCGTAGATGTGATTTCGATGTCGCTTGGTGCATTTTCTACAGATAGTCGCCAAAAGGCATATAATGAAGCGGTTCAATATTGCAAAGAAAAAGGCGTGATTGTCATCGCGGCGGCAGGCAATTCCAATGCGAATGCAAAAGAGTATTCTCCAGCGAATACTGAGGGCGTCATTACAGTAAGTGCCTTGCAGCAAAATCTTTCCAAAGCTAGTTTCTCCAATTTCGTAAATGAGTTAGAAATGGGCATCGCCGCCCCTGGAACGGATATTTATTCGACTTATCCTAATAACAAGTATAAAACGTATAATGGTACTTCGATGGCAGCTCCCTATGTTTCTGGCTTAGTTGGTTTGATGCGTAGTCTAAATCCAAATTTGACGACGGAAGAAGCCTACGCTATTTTAAAAAGTACTGGGAAAGTTACTCAGAGTGGTAGTGCATCCGGAAATTTGATTATGCCGTATGAAGCAATAAAAGCAGTAAGCAAATAACAAAAAATTCAAAAGTGGACATAAACTGAAAATACAAGTATTTCGTTTCTAGAATTCGCAAAAAGTCTTTTTTCAAAGGTGAAAAGAGTGTTGTGCTAGAGGTTTTTAAGGACGAAAAGCATCAAAAATCGTCAATTTTTGATGCTTTTCGTCCTCAAGAACCTCTTGGAGTAGACAAAAAATACTCCTTAGAAGATTTTTTGTCTGCGACTCCACTAATTTTCAAAACGCGTCCACTTTTGAGACAAAAAAAGGAAATCAAAATGACTTCTGATCTCCTTTTTCAATTATTGAAATTAAATTTTCAGATCAATAATAATCACTCATTTTGATCAAAGCGTGGATAAATCCTGGCAACCAAAACAAGAAATAAAGAATCAAATTGATCCACCAGTTGTTTCCTTCAAAATCATCCATCAAGCCCATCAACAACCAAGCGAAACCGAAGAATGCTCCCAAGATGTAAACTCCTTTTGGGATATCCACACCTGCGTTTCCTTTCTTCGTTTTCTTGAGCAACTTTTGAGCCACTTTCAATTTGATTGTGTTTTTGACGCCCAAGCGTTTGCCCGTTTTTTCTCGATAATTTTTAGGTGAAAGTGCAAGAATTTCATCAATGTCCATTCCTTTGATGATGTCTTTCAGTTCGCTACTCTGATTAGCTTTTACCATGTTAGGATTGGATGCATGAATAGCACTAGCCGACCAAACAAAAGCAAAAAGCATTGCGAAGGTTAGTAGAGTATTTCTCATAATGAAAATAAGATTGGTTACTAAATTAATTCTATCTTTTTTCGATGGATGTGTGTCTGTTGTGATAGATGTTAGCTGCCTTTTTTCATTTTACTTGAACAAAGATATTTTTTTATATCAGACTTGAAAGGAAAAATGGGAAATAAATATACACAAACTAAAAATGAAAGATTTCGTTTCCAGAAATCGCAGAAAGTTTTTTTTCAATCCCGATAGCTATACGACTTTTGCAAAAGCTCGAAAAAGCCAAAAAGTTGATTGAAACTGCGGAAAAACGATAAAAAACAGGGAAATATATAATTGTGTGAAGACATAACATCATCGTCTGCACAAGTAGCAGCATCTAAAAGTATGTGCTGATGTGCATTTGAGTGTTCGATTAACCATTCAAG